>WRCW01000158.1 GCA_009783755.1 Spirochaetaceae bacterium | reverse complement strand
CAGAAAGTTATGAGCAGTTTGTAACTGCTGTTAGTGCAGGGAGAAAAATCCCCTATGAGGATGTTGATAAAATAGCTAAAGGAAGAGTGTGGACAGGAAAACAGGCAAAAGAGATTTCTCTTGTTGATAATATCGGAGGACTTTCCGATGTAATTTCCTTTGTCGAAAGCAGTTATTTGAAAGGTGAAAAAGCAAAAGTTATTGAAATTGTTCCAGGAGAACAGAATTTTGTACTTACAAATCTGTTTAGACTTGATTCTGCTTCCATGTTGGAAGATATGCCCAAAATGGCAAAAGCTCTATTTGATTTCCTTAAAAAAACAGACTATTATGAAGAAGGAAGACCGCTCTATCTAATGCCATATACAATAGAAGAGTTGGGTTTGGAATAATGGGGGGGGGCAAATCAAAATATGTCTGATATAAAAAAAGCATTTGATGCTTATGAAAAATCTTCAAAAAAAAATAGTGACACGATAAAAGAAAATTCAGATATTAAAGCATCTAAAAATGCAAATATCAAAAAGTATGTTTTTTCAAACTTTAATACAGAAAAATCTGACATCAAGTCAAAAGAAGACTCTTTTCCTCTGACAAGAACAGAACAGGAAATATTACTTAAAAACACACCTGATGATGAAGATTTGTTTACCAATGAACCTTCATCATCGAAAGTTAAAGAAATAAAAAAAGGAAATATTACTGTACCTGTAAAAGATCCGGGTTTTATAAAACTTAGCGAGCTTCCAGAAAAAGAAACACCAGCATCTGAGACAACAACTGCTTCAGATAAAGATATGAAAAAATATGAGAAAGTTGCCAAGGTTCTTCTTTTGCTTGGAAAAGAAGAAGCTGCTTCTGTAATGAAACATTTTAAACCAGATGAGGTTGAGAAAATAGCTTCTTCTTTAATAAAAATAAAAACTATTAATAATGATGAAGCTGCAGCGCTTTTAAAAGAGATTAATAGAAAAGCTTTTGTAAAAGAGACCTTCTCTGGCGGTGTTGAAACAGCAAGGCAGATGCTTTGTACAGCTTTTGGAAAGGAAAAAGGGGAGAAGTTTCTCTATAAAGCTCTTCCTGATGCCAGGGAAAAACCATTTGAATTTTTGCAGGACTTAGAGACGCATCAGATAAAACTTGCATTAAAAGATGAGCCTGAAACAGTAATATCTGTTGTAATGAATTATCTTGAACCGGAAAAAAGCGCTGCTTTGTTAAAAGAATATAAAAAAGAAGAGCAGAAAAATATATTATTGCGTTTGGCATCTGGCGGGAAAATACCACGTGAAGTATTTGAAAAAATGGAAAAAATCATAAAAGAGAAAGTAAGGCTTCAGGGAAAAGTTGTAACACAAGTAATAGATGGCAGAAGCAAACTGGCAAATATTCTTAAATTTATGGACCTAAAAGATGAGGAAGAGATAATAAGGGATATTTCCGAATTTGATCCTGATCTTTCAAAAGAAATTGAAGAGCAGGTTTATACAATAGATATTATTTTAAAAATCAGTGATAAAGATCTCCATAAAATTCTTAACAGTTTTAGCGATAAGGAAATTGCTGTTTTTCTAAAAGGGCAGGAAGCAGAAATAAAAGTTAAGATACTCTCTTCTCTTTCCCAAACACGACAGAAGAATGTGCAGTATGAATCTGAATATCTGGGGATAATGCGTAAGTCAGAAGTAAATATTGCTGTACGGGAATTTATCGATTACATTAAGCAGGAAGAAAAAGACGGAGTAATAATTATAGATAGATCCGGAGATTTAGTGATTTAAAAAGTATGTAAGATTTTTTATTATAAAAAAACAATCTGATGCAGCTCTATATTAAGATTTTAAGGAAATAGGCTCTGACTGATTGACAAAACAACAATTCAAACAATACTATTATCAACGTTATGACAGGAAAAGAATTACGCGAAAAATATATCAATTTCTTTGTAAGCAAAGGACACAAACAGATTTCAGGAAAATCTCTTATTCCGGAAAATGACCCAACAGTACTTTTTACAACAGCAGGGATGCACCCTCTTGTCCCATATCTTCTTGGGGAAGAACATCCAGCAGGCAAAAAGCTTGTGGATTTTCAAAGATGTATAAGAACAGGCGATATTGACTCGGTTGGAGATGCAACACATTTAACTTTTTTTGAAATGCTGGGAAACTGGTCTCTTGGCGATTATTTTAAAAAAGAGGCTCTAAGCTGGAGCTATGAATTTCTTACTTCAAAAGAGTGGCTTGGAATCGATAAAGATAAGCTCTCTGTTACAGTTTTTGAAGGGGAAGAATCAACAGGCGTACCGCCCGATACAGAGGCAAAAGAGATATGGAAATCTTTGGGAATTCCCGAAGATAGAATTTATATGCTGCCGCGCGAAGATAACTGGTGGGGACCTGCAGGAGAAACAGGGCCATGCGGACCAGATTCAGAAATGTTTATTGATACAGGAAAAGAGGCGTGTAATCCTGCTTGCAGACCAGGATGTCCATGCGGAAAATATATAGAGATCTGGAATGATGTATTCATGCAGTATAACAAGCAGAAAGATGGTTCCTATGAAAAAATGTCCCGCAAATGTGTAGATACAGGCATGGGGCTTGAGAGAACTGTTACAATTCTAATTGGAAAAAAATCAGTATATGATACAGAATTTTTTATCCCTATTATTAAAAAGATCGAACAGGCTTCTGGTTACACTTATGGCACAAACCAGGATAAAGATATTTCTGTAAGAATTATTGCTGATCATATAAAAACTTCTGTTTTTATACTTGGAGATGAAAACGAGATCAAGCCTTCGAATATAGGGCAGGGGTATATTTTACGCAGAATCATAAGAAGAGCTATACGTCACGGAAGAAAACTTGGGACATCTGGGGCATTTCTTTCTATACCTGCATCTGCAGTTATTGAAATGTATAAGGAAGTATATCCGCAGCTTTTGGAAAAAAATGATTTTATACTAAAAGAACTTGAGATAGAAGAGGAACGTTTTATTTCAACACTTGCAAAAGGGGAAGCAGAGTTTGAAAAAATGGTTCCGAATATTCTTAAAGGGAAAGATAAAATAATTCCAGGCAGGCTTGCATTCAGACTTTATGATACTTATGGCTTCCCTATTGAAATAACGCAGGAACTCGCAGCAGAACATTCTCTTGCAGTTGACAGAAATGGTTTTGATGAAGCTTTTAAAAAACATCAGGAGCTCTCAAAAATGGGAGCAGATAAAGTTTTTAAAGGTGGACTTGCTGATAGCAGCGAAATTACAACAAAATATCATACAGCTACCCATCTTCTCCATAAAGCTTTAAGAATGGTTTTGGGAGAACATGTAAAACAAAAAGGGTCAAATATAACATCAGAAAGATTAAGGTTTGACTTTTCTCATGAGCAACCCATGACATCGGAAGAGATAAAAAAAGTTGAAGATATTGTGAACAAGCAGATAGAAACTGATCATCCTGTAACAATGGAAGTAATGACTTTGGAAGGGGCAAAAGAGCAGGGTGCTATTGCTTTTTTTGAGAGCAAATATGAGGAAAAAGTAAAAGTTTACAGTGTTGGAAATTTTTCCAAAGAGGTTTGCGGAGGTCCTCATGTTGACCGAACCAGTGTAATCGGGAAATTTAAAATAACAAAAGAACAATCATCTTCTGCGGGAGTAAGAAGAATAAGAGCAGAGATCGAGTAGGGGCGTTCTGCTGTGTTTTGCTTTTAACTTAATTCACTATAACTAAAGCTTTTAGAAAAATATTTTTTCCCTTTAAGGCTCTTACCATCATAAGAGATACAAGGAGAGTTTTTGTGATTGATCAGGAAAAACAAAGAAAGGCTAATATCCTGCTTGTAATGGGCGTACTTTTTAATTTTTCTATTGGCATTCTTTATGCATGGGGAGAGTTTAAAAAACAACTGATGCTGCCTGTCGAAGAAGGGGGATGGGGATGGACAAGCAGTCAGGCAGGATTTCCATATACAATTGCAGTTATATGCTTTGCTACAGCAGTTCTTGTTGGAGGCAGGATTCAGGATAAAGTAGGCCCAAGATGGGTTTTAACTACTGGAGGCACATTCGTGGGTCTTGGTCTTATTCTCTCCTCTCTTGTTGGTAATAGTCCATTAGGTTTTGCTTTATGCTTTGGCATTATTACCGGCTTTGGTATAGGTCTTGGCATTAGCAGCATTACTCCACCTGCGTTAAAGTGGTTTCATCCAGGCAAAAAAGGTTTTGTAAGCGGATTTGTTCTTGGTGGTTTTGGAATGGGAGCTGTATTTTATGCTCCGTTAGTTGCCTTTCTGCTTGCCAGTTTTTCTGAAAAATCAGGTTACGACGCTGCCATTGAAAAAACACTGCTTTATCTTGGCATCGCTATTATGATTATAAGTGTCTCACTTGCCCAGTTTATCAGGAACCCTCCAGTGGGTTATATTCCTGTTGAGTTAAAAAATATTAAACATTCTTCAGTTAAAAATATTCCACCTGTTGATTTCACATGGAGAGAAATGGTAAAAACAAATCGTTTTTATCTTATGAGCGTACTTCTCCTTTTTTCAACAACTGTCGGATTGATGGTTATAGGAAATACTTCAAAGATAGCTAATGTGCAAATAGGTATTACAGACACTGCGTTTTTATTATCGTTAATGGCGATCATGAAT
>WRCW01000157.1 GCA_009783755.1 Spirochaetaceae bacterium | reverse complement strand
TGGCACAAGTGTCTGGCTTGCCGGAAGCAGAGGAATAGTTTATGCCGAAGGGACTCAGCATAGCCCCACATGTCAGCGGGGAGAAAATGGTGTTCCCATTGAAGGGGCAGGTACACTTGCTCTTACAGCAGATATGAAAAAAATGAAAAAGGAATTTGTCCGGGGTGCAAGCTTTAAAGGTTATGGAGTCTCACTTTCGCTTGGAATAGGTATTCCAATACCTATTCTTAATAAAAATATATTAAAATATACAACTGTAAAAAATAAGAATATTGAAGCGTGCGTTATTGACTACAGCCATGATTATCAACAAAAAACAGGCAAGATCATTGCAAAAGTTAATTATGAGCAGTTAATAATGAGAGATGATATAGAAATAATGGGCAAAAAAGTAGAGATAAGTTCAATGTCTTCATATAATAAATCGCTCGAAATTGCGGAAATCCTTAAAGACGAAATCAAGCGCGGAGATTTTCTTATCTCAAAACCATCATCCCTTTTGCCTAAAAACCAGTCCGCAAGAGGTCTGCAAGTTAAATGGAAAAATAAATGACAAAAAAACTCCTTCTTCTTTTTAAAAAAAGTGAAATAGAAAAACCCATAGTATATCATCTTGTAAAAGACTATGATCTTATCATTAATATATTTAGAGCAAAGATAACGCCTGATGAATATGGGTATCTTGCCCTTGATGTGAATGGTAAAGAAGAAAATATAAAAAAAGCTCTTAAATTTTTAAAGTCGGAAAACATAGAAATAAATGAAACTGATAAAGGTATACGATGGAATAAAAATGCATGCATCCAGTGCGGCAACTGCCTTTCCCACTGTCCGACAGATGCTTTGTTTATAGCAGACAGGAAATCAAGACGCGTGGAATATGATATAGAGAAATGTGTGCAATGTCTTAGCTGTACTGAAAATTGCCCTTTTGGAGCATGTAATTCGATCTATTTTAAATAATAATTTTTATAGATATGGCAAGTTTTTTTTTATCCAATAATAAAATAGTCCGCTCTTTTTCTTTTAAAGGTGCTAATTTTAAAATTATATCATCAGCATTCAATGTAATAAAAGATGAAATTATTGTACAGAGAACTCTCTTGAGTAATTATATTATAAAACATAAGGATTTTCTGGAATCTCTGGTTCCATTAAAAGAAATAGACTCAGATGCACCAGATATTGTAAGAAGAATGCATAAAGCATCGCTTCTAACAGGTGTAGGGCCTATGGCATCTGTAGCAGGAATAACTGCCCAGATAGCAGCAGAAGCTGCTGTTGCAGCCGGGGCAGATGAAGCTGTAATTGAAAATGGAGGAGATATTTATATTTTCTCCAAAAATGAAACCAAAATAGCGTTATATGCTGGTAAAACAACTATTGCATCTAATCTTGCAATTTTGATAAAACCAGAAATAACCCCAATATCAATATGTTCATCATCAAGCAAAATGGGACATTCACTTAGTATGGGAGATTGCGATCTGGCAACTATTACAGCAACAGACGGAGCTCTTGCAGATGCTGCTGCAACAGTTGCCGGCAACCTTGTAAAGGAAGAAAAAGATATACCAGGTGCTCTTGAAAAAATTATTTCAATAAAGGGAGTTCAGGGTGCTTTAATTGTAAAAAATGATAAAATAGGGATTGCAGGGAATTTTCCCGAGATCATAAAAAATATTGACCCCCGGACCAAAGATAAAATCACCAAAGATTGGAGAAGCCCTAACCAGTAGATAGCGAAGCGTCCCAAGTAAATTTATTAAATGAGAATAAATTTATTATTAAACCTTTGGGATACAGCTTCGCTTATACCCTGTGGGTAGCTAAGCTAAGCGCTATGCAATCTGAAAAACTTTCCCTGTAAGATTTTCCGACACCTTATTATTTTTGATCCTTTCATTGGAAATAAATTTTTCCATTTTTTCTTTTTCAGATAATGCAATATCAATGTTGAGTTTTCCTGTTGTCCCTTCACTTGTTCTTTTTTTAATTATACTTTCAGGATCTTCATCTTTTAGTTTGTCGATATTAAGGCCAACTTCCTTATATGCATCCCTAAAACTCATCCCTTCTGCAACAAGTTTAAGAGCTGCATCTGTAGCATATATTTCCGGTATAAAACCTTTCTTTAAATTCCAAGCATTGATCTCTGTATTCGAAATTGTAAGCGCTGTTACTCCAATAGAGCTATGGGCAAGTTCAAGCCCTTTCATAAATGCTCCTTTAGTTTCCTGAAAATCTCTGTTATACCCTGAAGGAAGCGATCGTATTATATTTTTTATCTGTATTGAGTAAGAACCCATTGTTGCTGCTTTTGCGCGCAATAATTCAAGAACATCAGGATTTTTTTTCTGAGGCATTATGCTTGATCCTGAACACAATTTTGCAGGAAGGGAAAAATAACCAAATTCAGGCATGGAGTAAATTATAAGTTCCTGGGCTATTTTGCTTATAGTAAGCATAAACTGTTCAAGCGCATCAAGAATTATTGATTCGATCTTGCCTCTTGAATTATTGCAGTAAAGGACATTATTCTGCACTTTTTCAAACCCAAGAAGCTCTGAACTCATTTTTCGATCAAGGGGCAGAGGAACTCCAAAACTTGCAGCAGAACCTAATGGCGACTGGTTATTTAGATGGTAAGCAGCTTCTAACATTTTCATACAATCAAGAAGTTCTTCTGCAAATGACATTGCCCAAAGCCCTATTGATGATGGCATTGCTATCTGCATATGAGTCCTGCCTGCCATTGGAACATCAGAATGTTTTTGCCCCATTGCTATTAAACTTTCTATAAGCGCAATCGCTGTTTCCATTATTGAAATTATTTTGGATCTTCCAAAGACCCTTAACGCTGTAAGCACCTGGTCGTTTCTTGACCTTCCTGTATGGATTCTCTTACCTGCCTCCCCTATTTTTTCAACAAGATAATTTTCTATAGCAGTGTGGCAATCCTCATCAGCAAGAGTTATTGGAAATTCTTTTTTACTCTGAAGTTCAAGAATCTGAATAAGTCCTTGTTGTAATTTATCAAAATCTTCTTTGCTAATAATTTTTATAGCTAAAAGCATTTTTGCATGAGCGATACTTGAAAGACAATCTGCAACTACAAGATCATCATCAAGAATATAGTCATTTCCTACTGTAAAATGCTCGACAAAAGAATCCAGTTCATAATTTTTCTGCCATAGTTTTGCCATTCTGTACCTCTTTTTATATTATTAAAAATTACATAAATAGAGATTTATTGCAATAACCTATCTGCTAGGTTTTGGCGCGATATGTTTTTCCGAGATAATTTCGCAGGAAAGAAATTTTTAAACTCAGGCTACTCTTTTTTCTTTTTAAGAAATTTCAGTTCACCATCTTTAAAATCAACATTTATTGTATCGCCCTCAGAAAATGAGCCTGCCAAAATAAGTTTTGCAAGAGGATTTTCAATATAACTCTGTATTGTTCTTTTAAGTGGTCTTGCACCAAAGAGAGGGTCATATCCTGTCTCTGCAAGGAACTCTTCGGTCTTTTTTGCAAAAGTAATAGTATATTTTCTTGATTTAATTCTTTTTACAAGTTTGTTGAGCTCAATATCAATAATCTTTTCTATCTGCGCTTTTCCAAGCCTGTTAAACATTATTATTTCATCTATTCTGTTAAGGAACTCTGGCTTAAACGATGTTTTAAGAAGTTTATCAATCTGATCTTTTGCATCTTCGATTTTTTTTGCGTTAAGAATATAGTCGCTTCCAATATTGCTTGTCATTATAATTATTGTGTTTTTAAAGTCTACAACTCTTCCCTGCCCATCTGTAAGCCTTCCCTCATCAAAAAGCTGAAGCATGACATTAAACACATCAGGATGAGCTTTTTCAATTTCATCAAAAAGAATTACTGAATATGGCCGCCTTCTTACTGTCTCTGTAAGCTGCCCACCCTGATCATATCCAACATATCCTGGAGGAGCGCCTATCAATCTTGAGACAGAGTGCTTTTCCATGTATTCGCTCATGTCGATTCTTGTAAGAGCTTTCTCGTCGTTAAAAAGAAATTCCGCAAGAGCTTTTGCAAGCTCTGTTTTACCCACACCTGTAGGTCCAATAAAAATAAAAGCGCCTAATGGCTTGGACTCTTCAGAAAGCCCAGTCTTGTTTCTTCTTATAGCATCTGCAATTGATTTTATTGCTTTATCCTGCCCAACAACCCGGGATGAAAGGGTATCTTCAAGATTAAGATATTTTTGAATTTCAGAGGAAAGCATTTTTGATATAGGGATCCCTGTCCATGTAGAAACAACTTGCGCAATATCTTCTTCCCCAACCTCTTCCTGCAGTAACACATTTCCTGCCTGAACTTTATCAAGCTCAATACTTTTCTTTTCCAAATCAGATTTAATTTTAGGAAGAAGTCCATGTTTAATCTCAGCAGCCTTTGCAAGATTACCTTCCCGTTCATATTTTGTTTCTTCTATTTTTAGGTCTTCGATCTTCTGCTTCAAACTCCTGATTTCATCAATAACTTTTTTTTCATTTCGCCATTGAAGCTGCATTGCATCTCTTTTTGCTTTTAACTCTGCAAGTTCTTTTTCAAGTACTGCAAGCCGTTCTTTTGAATTTTTGTCCTCTTCTCTTGAAAGAGCCTGTTTCTCGATATTAAGCTGAAGCATTTTTCTTTCAAGCTG
>WRCW01000156.1 GCA_009783755.1 Spirochaetaceae bacterium | reverse complement strand
TTTTCATTAACAGATAACACTCTTCTTCCTGCTTGGAGAGATTCTGAATAACATCAAAAATATTCTCCATGGACTGCATATTATTTCCGCCCTTTGTTGTTTTTCTCTCAAGAAGATTATCGAAAATAGTGCTGAAGAAATGGTAGTACCACCGCTCTTTCTTTGTCTTAAGATATTTACCCATTTGGGAATCGCCTACAATACCTGTCAGAATCGAAAGCGCAAGGTTTCTGGAAAAAAAATCATCCTTAACAACTTTAGCTCCCTGTTTTTTGGCAAGCTTTAAGCTTAAGTATCCAATAATCTCACATGTGCTTGAAGCATTAAACACAAGCCTATAGCCAGGATCCCCTGCATAGTTCGCATCTGCGCCTATATGATGGTCGAGTTCTATTTTTCGTACCGAGGGGTCTTCCAAAATCCTTAGCACAGAATTGTTTGTCATGATCATCTCGGTTTTAGGTGTATCAAGAATGATCACAGGAGTACCATTATTGGCAATATCAGCATTGCTATCCTGAATGACTTTAATGAAATTGTACTTACAAATCGCCAGAAGATACTGAAGCTGTTCAATAACCGGGTCTATAAGGAAAATCGTAACTTCCTTATTAAACTTGGAAAGAAGAAGTGCAAAAGCAACAAGCGAAGCTATACAATCCGAGTCTGGCTCTTTGTGACCTAAAAGAAGAAAAGAATTTTTTGAAAATATTTCTTCTGTGATGTTTTTAACAATATGATTTTTTTCCGCAATGGTATTGATATCAGCTTTAACTTCCGGTAATCTTTTTTCTTTTTGTGACTGGGAAGAAGCTATGGTGCAGGTATCTCTGCCACTTTCCTTTGAGATATATACTGCTTTATCAGCCTCTTCCTTAAGAACTGCAGAAGTATCTCCATTTTCCGGCATTGATGCAATACCAATGCTTAATGTTATAGAAACCTCCGGATGATCGTCAAAGTGCACCTTTCGCAATTGTTCCGACATGGCAACACACAACTCTTTTGCTTTACATGCATCTGTATCTGGGAGAATGACGGAAAACTCATCCCCGCCATAACGCACTAGAATATCAGTATCACGGAAGGATTCCTTAAAGACTTTTGCTGCCTCAAGAATAGCCTTGTCGCCAAAAGCCTCGCCATATTTTTTGTTGAGTATGCTAAAATGGTCCATGTCTATCATTACAAAAGAGAGCGGTTTTGCACCCTCTATTGCTCGGGAAAGATATTTGCCAAAGGATTCGTCAAGATAACGCCTGTTGAACAAACCAGTATACGAGTCGGTAATAGCTTTCTTGCGCGCGCCTTCTCCCCATCTTACCATTTCCGAAAGAGCAGCGCCGGATGTTTTAAACCGCTCTGCCATGATATTCATCATACGATAGAGTATTTTTAAAGCAGTCTCCGGATGGTGGCGAATAATATCATAGAAGTCGCTTCTGCTTAAAGCAATAAGGTCGCAGGATTCAACTGCCTTGCAGCTTGCTGAGCGCGGTGCATTTTCTATGATTGCCATGTCCCCAAAGAAATTTCCTTTTTCAATGGTTGCCAGAGTGATCTCTGTTCCATTTGCAAGAGGTACAAAGATATTTATATTTCCATTAAGGATGACATACATAGTGTCACCCTCTTCACCTTCCCTGAATACAGTCTCGCCCCGATTAAACTGCGCCTTTTTCATACGAGAAACAAGGATATTGAGCTCTGCTTCATCAAGGTTGGAGAAAATCATTGTATTTTTTAGCGCATTACGGAGTTCCAGCATGATCCCTACTTATCCTCCGGAAAAAGAATTTTATTTCCGCCACGATATCTGCCAAGAAGAGGAAGCTCGTGAGCACAAGCAATTAGCTCTTCGGAAGTTTTTGCATGATCAGGAAAAACAGCAATTCCTATACTTACAGTAAAATTAAAAGAAGTGTTTTTAGTAATAGACGACATATCAAGCGAGTTATAAAGATTCCTGATCCCCTGCGCATGTTCCAGTGCTTTTTCCCTGTTTGCTCCAGGAAAAAGACAGGATATTTCATTACCCATAAAGCGAACAATAACTGCTGTGTTCGCAGGGATGTATTTTGAAAGAGCTGCTCCTATAAGTACAAGAGCCTGATCCCCTGCATCATGTCCAAAGTTATCGTTGATAAATTTAAAGTTATCTGCTTTCATCATCATCAGGCTAACAGGTTCATTTTTATTGCGCAAATACGCAGGAAGTTGTTCTTCCAAAAAAGTTTTATTGTAAAGCCCTGTGAGCTTGTCTCTGTACACCTGAGCGCGAACTTCCTGCACCCATGGCGAGTTTTCCTTGAGAAGCGCATTGGCCTTGCGTATTCGCGCAGCTGCTGTCTGCATAAAAAGGCGCAGAAGCTCCGCGCCAATAGGTGGAGATGCCATCAGGAAGTCTTGCAAGGTTTTATCCTCTCCGGGAAAACGGAGTATTTCAGAATCTTCTGCAGCGCGGGCTTCAGCATTGCGCTGTGTGTTCATCAGCATATCTACTTCGCCAAAAAAGTCTCCTGCACTATACCGGGCGATTTCATGTGCCTGTTTATTATCCTGTGCATGGAGAACAGAAATTTCTCCGCTTTTAACAATGTAAAGACTGTTTCCCGGATCGCCATTCATGAATATGGTTTCGTTTTTCGAAACCTTGTAGAGTGAGCAAAATTCAGCTATCTGTTCGACCATTTCTTTTCCACATGGCTTAAACAGTTCTGTGTTTGAAAGAATATCGACTTTTTCCTTTAGATCTGACATGGCTATCTAGTTTTACTATATTTTTCCATTTTTCGCAATGAAAAAAGAGCTTTTTCTTGACAGTCATCAAAATTTACAGAAGCATTATGTTTACTTGACATTATAAAAACCTTTCTTTACATTTCAATTATACAACATTCCTTGCTATCAAAAGGTCACCCCAATATTTATGTTCCAGTCATGGACCCTGCCAGGAAAAATAAAAGGCGTTAAATTATTTTATGATAAATTTACTTGATCCTGTTAAAAAGCGATGGGGAGAACCCAATGGCTACAGGGAAATTCTTACAATAGCAATTCCTCTAATAATCAGCACAGGGAGCTGGTCACTTCAAACTTTTATTGACAGGATGTTTCTCTCATGGTACTCAACAGAAGCAATAGCAGCAGCGATGCCTGCAGGCATGCTCAGTTTTACTTTGTTGAGCTTCTTTCTTGGAACAGCAGGATATGTAAGTACATTTGTAGCGCAATATAAAGGAGCAGGATACCCGCAAAAAATCGGACCATCGTTATGGCAGGGAATATATCTTGCGATGTTTGGAGGAGTTGTAATTTTCTTATTGATTCCGATTGCTCCATTTTTATTCAAACTTGCAAATCATGATCCTGAAGTACAAACACTTGAAGTAACTTATTTCACAATATTATGCTATGGAGCATTTCCTGCAATTCTTGCAAATGCTCTTGCAGGATTTTATTCTGGTCTTGGCAAAACATGGCCAATAATGTGGGTGAATCTTGCAGCAACATTGTTTAATATTGTTTTTACTTATCCTCTGGTATTCGGTAAATTCGGATTTCCCGAACTAGGTATAGCAGGCGCTGCCATAACAACAACGTTGACTCCTGTAGTATCAGTAACAATTTATATATTCCTGATATTCAATAAAAAAAATAATGATAAATATAATGTGATCTCCGGACGCAGGTTTGATAAAAAACTTTTTTCCAGACTGCTAAGATTTGGCATGCCCAGCGGCACTCAGTTCTTTCTTGATGTTTCTGCTTTTACATTATTCTCCCTCTTCCTTGGTTCACTTGGCAAAGAAGTACTGGCTGCTTCCAATATATCATTCTCGATCAATAGCATAACATTTATGCCCATGATAGGACTTGGCATTGCCATATCTATTCTTGTGGGGCAAAATCAGGGAAGGGAAACCCCTTCAGCATCAATAAGATGTGTATGGAGTGGATTCCATCTTTCTTTTAGCTATATGTCGATAATAGCTGTACTCTTTTTTGTAATACCTGATCTCTTTATTGCCCCTTTTATGGTATCAGTAGATCCTTCTTCCGGTGAGACCATAAGAACGCTGTGCAGAGTTCTTCTTAGATTTGTTGCTATATATACATTATTTGATTCATTCAATCTTCTTTTTGCATCTGCACTAAAAGGAGCAGGCGATACAAAATATGTTATGATAAGCAATTTAGTATTATCATTTCTGGTATTTGTACTTCCATCATATCTTGCAATTTTTTATTTTCATAAGGGGATTTACGCAGCCTGGGCAGTTGCAACAACATATATATCTCTTCTTGGTCTTAATTTTCTTTTCCGTTTTTTAAGCGGCAAATGGAAAACAATGCGTGTCATAGAAGAGCATTGCATAGAAGAGTCTCCTGATAATAAATAATATTTATTTAACTGCCTGATGTTAGCGCAAGATATTTAGTTCTTATCTCAGACGCTTTTTCAGATAGGTTAAGTTCATCATAAGTATCAGCAAGATTATATAATGCATCTGCATGGTCCGGCTTTAGAGCAACTGCTTTTTCAAAACACTCTTTTGCTTTTTCATATTTTCCTGTTACAAAAGAGAGAACACCTACTCTGTTCCAATATTCATCAGAAGATTCGCCAAAGGAAAATGCAATATCATAATATTTTAAAGCTTCGTCATAAAGCGCTGCTTCAAAACATGCAAG
>WRCW01000155.1 GCA_009783755.1 Spirochaetaceae bacterium | reverse complement strand
GACAAGAAGGATCGGCAAAAAGCGGAAATACAAATCATTTACTGCTGAGGAATTTAGTAATTTTATTTTTGATAAAGAGTATGGCAAAATCGCTCTTGTCTTTGGAAACGAAGAACATGGCCTGACAGATGATGAGCTTACCCAATGCAGTATGAGCGTTAATATCCCCTCTTCTCCTGTTTTTCCTTCCCTTAATCTTTCACATTCTGTGCAAATTATAACTTATATTTTATATACAAAAGCATTATTGAATAAGAACCATTCAACAGAAAAAAATATCCAAACAAAAATAGGTTTACCTGAAATAGATGATCTTGCTGCAAATGCTACAGATTCACTGAAAGGGATAGGATTTTTTAAAATGACAAGAGAAAAAGATATGAAAATATTTTTACGCGATATTTTTTCCAGAGCTTCGATCAATAATACAGAAAGAGAAAAACTGCTTGTGCTTTTTAAAAAAATAGAAGGGATCTATAAATCCAAAAAAGATATAAACACAAAATCCGACCTATAAATAAATCTAAATTATGATTATAATAAAACTATATGGCATGTAACTGTGAAAGAAAAGAGAGATTAGCAAAACTGATTTCCGATATCCGTATGGATAAAAAAATTACCTATATGGATTATAATGCAACGACCCCTGTCCTTACAGAAAGTATAGGAGCATTTGAAAGATCCTGCAGACAGAATTGGGGCAATCCTTCGAACTGCCATACAACTGGAATAAAAGCATGGGAAGAGCTTGAAAAAAATAGAGAAGCCATATCAAAATATTTTAACACAAAAAAAGAAAATATTTTTTTCTGTTCATCTGGTTCAGAAGCTATTTTTGCAGGGATTCATGCGATCCTTAACTCAAATACTTTTTTTATTTCAACAGTAATTGAACATTCTTCAGTACTCAAAAATATTATTGCACTGCCTAAAGAACAATACCATCTGCTAAAAGTTTCAGGTAATGGAATGATCAACATAGAAGAATTCTCAAAAGTACTGGAGAAAAACAAAGAGAAAAATATTGTTTTTATCTATTCACCGGTAAACCATGAAACAGGGGCACTCGCTCCAATAAAAGAAATATATCGCAAAGCAAAGGAATATAATGCCTTGATATTTCTCGATGCTGTGCAGGCGGCAGCAAGGCTTTCTGTAATAGAATGGCAGCCTTTTTGCGATATATTTACATTGAGCAGCCATAAACTATATGCACCAAAAGGGTGCGGGGTTCTTGCATTGACAAAAGAATACTCTCCTGGAGTCTCTTCTGCAGACAAGGTTAGCAAAACCCTAAGTGAGCTTAACCCATTCAGGTTTGGAGGGAATCAGGAGAGCGGACTTTTTCCTGGAACTGAAAACACCCCTGCAATATCTGCTTTTGCAAAATCTATTGAATATCTGGAGCTTAATCTAAAATCAGAAATAGCAAGATTAAAAACATTGACAGATGAAGGGCTAAAAATATTACAGAGCCTCCCATACAAAGTAGTCCTTGAATCACCTGAAAATAGAGCAGCAGGGATACTTTGCCTAAGCCTTCCTGAAGTAAAAGAGATAGAACAATTCATGGATTTTATTTATTTAAAAGGTATTTGTATAAGTCGTTTTAGCGCTTGCTCTGATAATGAAAAAGCAGCATCAGAAATTCTTACTGCAATGGGCTGCCCTTTGGAGAGGGCAGAAAAATCAATAAGAATTTCAACAGGAATATACAGCAAAAGAGATGATTATTATGCTTTGGCAGATGCTATAAAAGAGTATTTTAAACAGTAAAGCGAATCTGATACTGTTTTCTTCACTTTTTGCTTTAACAAAAAATAATGATATATTATAATGCAGATAAAAATGGGGGTTTTATGAAAAATATTATTTTTCTGGTAATGATTTCAATATTACTCATTTCATGTTCATCTTTAAAATCTATAACCAAGGAACCTGAAGTTACCTTTGATAGTGTTAAAATAACAAATTTAAATTTTACTTCCGCTGATTTTATTTTTAAATATAAGGTAAACAATCCAAACAATGTATCTCTCAATATTGAGCAGTTCAAATATGACCTGTTTGTAGAAAATGATCTGTTTTTATCAGGCGTTTCCCCTGCACCCATTTCTGTTGGAAAAAATACCAGCAGTTTTGTTGATATTCCTGTAACTGTTGTTTATAAGAATCTTTTTGATCTTTTCAGCAATATATATAGACTCGATACAGCCAATTATAAGTTAGCAACAGAATTTACTCTTAAACTTCCTGTCTTTGGCAAAAAAGTATTTCCTCTGGAGCATAAGGGAACTTTTCCTGTTCTTAAACTGCCGGAAGTAGCATTAAAAGAAGTTAAAACAACAGCAATAAATCTACTCGCTGGTACAGCAACCATTGAGTTTGCAGTTGATATAATAAATAAAAATACTTTTGCAATTTCTCCGGATAGTTTTACTTTTGAGTTATTTATAAATAAGGCACAGTGGCTTAATGGACTTCTTAAAGATATTGGTGAGTTAGCGCCGAATAAAAGCACTACTGTTAAGATACCTGTGACTATCAATGTTGCAAAAGTCGGTAAAGATCTATTTGATAATATTTTTAGTGGTAGTGGTATTTTTGATGTTTCCCTTAAAGGAAATATGGCAATGAGAACTGCTTATCCTGGAATAGGCTCAACGAATATACCATTTAGCATTGAAAAATCGAGTGCTGTAAAAAAATAGCTTATAATACCTAAAGCAGCAATAACAACTCTTTTACTGCTGCAGTAATATTTATTATATCTATCTCTTTTTTCTCATTTGTTTTTCTTATTTTTACTTCAACTTTTCCATTTTCAATAAGCCTGCTGCCACAAATTATTTGCACAGGGAACCCGATAAGGTCTGCATCATTAAACTTAAACCCTGCTCTTTCATTTCTGTCATCCATAAAAACATCTATGCCTGATGCAAGAAGTTCATTATATATTTTCTCTGATGTCTCAACAACGATTTCGCTATTTAACTGAACAGGTATAACTGCTACTTCAAAAGGAGCAATGGCAACAGGCCAGATTATCCCATTATCATCATGATTCTGTTCAATCGAAGCAGCCATTGTTCTGCTTACCCCTATTCCATAGCAGCCCATAACAGCAGTTTGTTCTTTGCCATCGCTGTCAAGAAAATTACAATTCATTAAAGAAGAATATTTTGTTCCAAGATAAAATACCTGGCCAACTTCAATTCCTCTGTATTCTTCGAGAACACCATCATTGCATTTCGGACATTTATCCTCTTTTTTTGCAAATGTAATATCTGCAATTTGGGAAGGCTTAAAATCTCTCTCAGGATCAAAACCTTTAAAGTGATAATCTGTTTTATTTGCTCCGCATACATAATCTGTATCTTCAAAAACATGTTTATCTGCGATCACCACTACATTTGGATCCAGGCCAACAGGTCCTGCAAAGCCTACTTCTGATTTTGTTATTGATTTTACAATTGTATCATTGGCAGGAGCAATTGAATTCGCGCCAAGAAAAGCCTGTATCTTTGCTTCATTTGCTTCTTCATTGCCCCTAAGCAGAACAACAACAGGTTTATCATCAACAAGATAAATTATAGTTTTAATAAGCATGGATGGATCGATCTTTAAAAAAGCAGAAATCTCATCAATAGTCTTAATGTTAGGAGTTGAAACCTCGCTTAGCTCTTTTTTCTTTGATGCATCTGCTTTTTTTAACTCATTTCCAGAGATCGCTTTTTCAATATTCGCGCAATATGAACATTTACTGCATGAAAGGATTTCATCCTCTCCGGTTTCTGCAAGCACCTGAAATTCGTGCGACATATCTCCGCCAATAGCTCCGGTTGCAGCATCTACAGGTTTGAATTTTAAATTCATTCTGGTAAAAATAGCGTTATATGCGTCGTACATTAATTTATAGCTGTTTTTTGCTTCTTCTTCATTTATATCAAAACTGTAAGCATCTTTCATAATAAATTCACGACCGCGCATAAGTCCAAATCTTGGACGTATCTCATCCCTGAATTTTGTCTGTATCTGGTAAATATTCAAAGGGAGCTGTTTATATGAAGTTAATATTTTTCTTGCCATATCTGTGACAACTTCTTCGTGAGTAGGCCCAAAGCAGTAATCGCTCTCTTTCCTGTCTTTGAATCTTAAGAGCTCAGGGCCGTAATATTTCCACCTGCCACTCTCTTCCCAAAGTTCTGCAGGCTGAACAGCAGGCATAAGAACCTCCTGGCACCCTCTTTTATCAAGCTCTTCTCTTATTATTTTTTCAATTTTTTTAAGAGAGCGCAGAGCAAGAGGCAGATAGTTATATATCCCGCTTGCAAGTTTTTGTATCATCCCTGCCCTATGCATTAATATATGGCTTGGTGCTTGCGCTTCTTTTGGAATTTCCTTATATGTTTTAAAAAAGAATTTAGTTGCTTTCATTTTTTTCTCCAGATATTGTTCTATTCGAGCAGAGTGTTGTTGTCATGTTACTAAGCAGTGCTATTTTTGAAGCTCAGCTATATAGCTTTTCATTTTTGCAATATGTACGCCAAGCTCTTCTTTTGCAGCTTTTTCTTTTTCTATGATTTCTGCTGGAGCTTTATTCACAAATTCAGGATTGGACAATTTTCCATCTGCCCTCTTATAGAGCTTGTCAGATTTTTCAATATCTCTCTTAAGCTTCTCGATTTCCTGCGGAACATCTATTGCATCGCGTACAGCTACAAATAT
>WRCW01000154.1 GCA_009783755.1 Spirochaetaceae bacterium | reverse complement strand
GCTTTCTGTAAAGATTGTCCGCGCAAATATTGCCAATGCAGGGCTGCAAAATACTCTTACAAAAATGAAACCAGCTATATAATTAGTTGTTTATATTTTGTAGAGTATTATAAGATCCTGTCCCTCCTAATGGTAGATGCTTTGTATTTTTTCAACTGGATGATGGGAATACTAACTATTGTCTCGAGGGTTCAATGAAAAAGATATTATATTTATTTCTCTTGATTTTTATTTTATTTCAATTTTCATCATGCAAAAAGAAAAAAGAACATGTAGAAGAAATAAAAAATCTGGAAGCTATTGTCACTTTTATCTCAGGCGATGCATATATTTTATCGGAAAATGCAATACTACCTGCTGTAATTGGCAATACCCTCAAAGAGGGAGATTCCCTTAAAACAGCATCTGATTCATATATTGAAATACTTATAACCGGAAATTCAGTTATAAGAATGGATGAAAATACAGAACTTTCAATAGAACGGCTTGCATCTGCAGGGGCAAATTCAGATATTGCGATGTCTCTCTTAACAGGAGCAATAATAAACAAAGTTGAAAAAATCATTACTCCTCCGGCAGAGGCAGGCTCTCTAAATTATTCCATAAGAACACCCAGTGCTGCTTTTGGGGTAAGAGGGACAGAATTTTTAATATCTTCTTCGGGGTCTGAAAAAGTTCTTCTTGCTGTAAAGTCTGGAAGTGTGCAGATGATTCCCCATTATGATGTCATTGAAAGGATAAAGGAAAAAGCTCCATCAGGAGATGCAAATATTGAATCTTTTATAAAACTGATTGAACAAAGATTTCCTGTTGTAACAAGAGGAAGTGAGATTACTATGACATCGGATTTGTCAGCAGAAATCCTAAAACCACTTTCAGCAGTTGAGAATGGTCTTGATGATCTTAAGAGTGAAAAAATTCCATTGAAAGATTTTCATGAAATTATTTCAGCCTCTTCTTCTGCAGCTATATCAGGAGCAGAGAAAACCATTGCATTGGTAAAAAGTATCGATAATACAAATCTTGAAAAACTTAAAATTACAGATTTTATGCAGGTTCATGATAAAAATGAAAAATTTAAAGAAGTTGTTTTCAGAACAAATCCAATAGGATCAAAAATTTATTTTGACAACAGTTTTATAGGGAATGGTTCAATAAGCGCTCTTCTTGCAGAGAATCGAACAGTAAAAGTAACTGCTGAGCATGAAGGGTATGAGTCTTTTGAAAAAGAATTTGTTATCTCGGAAATTACAGAGAAACCATATATTATCACACTTAAACCAAGAGAGCCGGCAAGAGGTTATTTTGAAATATCTGTAATACCGTCTGACGCTGAAATCTACATAGGAAATTCTCTTGCCGGAAGAGGTGTGTTTAGAGGCAGCTATGATCCGGGAACAAGATTAAATGTTTCTTTGCAAAGAAAAGAATATAAGACCGAGGAATTGTCTTTTGTAATCAAAGAAGGGGAAACACTTAAAAGAAATATCGCGCTTCCTGTCCTGCTTGTGCCTTATACTTTTGATACAGGATTTGACAAGATAGATACAATTATCTCTACAGGCAGAAGTTACTGTACTCTTGTCTCTGGCAAGAATGGGTTTTCTGTTATAGATGCAGAAGGGAAAACTCTGTTTAAAAACAACGATACGCTTACAGCAACCCCGGTATTTGCAGGGGGAAAACTTTTATTCATATCTGAAAATCATTTTAAGGCAATAGATACAGCAAGCTGGAAAGATGCAGGTAATATTGAACTGGAAGAATCTCTTTACAGAGTTCCTGTTGTTGATGGAAATTCTGTTCTTATAAACAGCGGTGATTCTATTCTTGTCATTGATAGCAGAGATTTTAAAGTCAGCAGAAAGATAAAAGTACCGGATAATATTGTTTCATATCCATACTTGTCCAATAATAGAATTTTAACAGTTACCGACAAAGGAGTTCTCCAGATTTTTGGACAGGAAGAAACTCCTCTCTCCTCAATTCCCATATCATTGGGAAATCCTGGTGGGGTAAGTATTGCGATGGGTAATAATCTGGGATATTTTGCTAATCTGAATGGCTCCATAAACGCTATTGACCTCCAGACAGGCAATTTCCTTTGGGGAGGGAAATTCCAGAGCGATGCAGCAGGTAATTTGCCGTATATTAGTGCATCTGATCGTGGAATTATGATCTACTCCAATAATGCCCTGAAATTTTTTAAACTTAATGGAGAAGAGATAAAAGAGATAGAAAAAGTAAAAAGTTTTTGCCAGGGTGAAAATTTCCTTATTTACGCTGCTTCTGAAAATGGAAGGATCTCAGCATATAATTCCATGACAGGACTTGTTGTTAGATATGCAGATACAGCCCTTCCTATTGAAAGCATTGTTTACAAGGATGGGAAGATTCATGCAGCAACTGAAAATGGGAAATATGTTATTATAAATCCTGCTGCGTTCAAGCAGTAACCACACGTTTCTGTAAATATTGCATCCGCATTGTGCATTGTACTCGAAAACTGCAGTCGGCCAGCACCACGAAAACCAAAAGAGCGACATCCATGTCGCGGCGCGGTACGTGTCATCCTTGACACAGCCTCGCGCTAGTCTTCGCCGAGATGCTGCGGAGACGCGCTAGCTGTCCGCCTTCCTGCTTTGCCCACAAACTCTATGATAAACTGCATTGCTGCTTCCAGCATGCCCTAACAGTTTGGGTACAAAATTGTTGCTTATGGTAAAATTCATCATCAGTACATCAGTATAAAATCAGCATCTGTAGACATTTGGGCGCTAAATCAATATTATAAACTATTGGGGGGAAGTTCGTTATGGAAAAAAATAAACTTGAATTATATAACTCTAAAGAAGAGTATTTAAGCGATCTTGAAAAAAGAGGAAAACTTCCTGAAGGTTTTAAAACTTCGGTAATTTCAATGGAATTTTTCCCTGCAGAAAGGCCTGTCAAAAAACCACTTCCAATGAGGCTCTCTCTTTTAATGCTCGATAAACCCACCTCGGTTTTTGGCGCTGCATTTACAAGAAATAAATGTCCCGGAGCTCCTGTAATAATAGGCAAAGCAAGGCTTATGTCCGATAAAGTCCGGGGAGTCATCATAAATAATAAAGTATCTAACGTATGCACAGAAACAGGTGTAGAGGATTCAACCAGGCTGCTTGAGCATCTTGCAAAAGAGACAGGTTCTTCTTCACAAGAGTTTTTTCCATCCTCAACAGGGATCATTGGCTGGAAGCTTCCTGTTGAAGATATGGTAAAAAATATTCCGCACCTTGTTGGCGAGCTTGCTCCGGGGACAGGGGTAAATCTTGCAAAAGGGATAATGACTACAGATTCGTATCCAAAGCTCCGCTCTGCAGATGTGGGAGATGGCAGAATTGTTGCTGTAGCCAAAGGCGCAGGAATGATAGAGCCTAATATGGCTACAATGCTATCTTTTATAATGACAGATATTACAATGGAAAGAGATACCATAAGGGATATTTTAAAAAGGGTTGTTGAAAAAACATATAACTCTATTTCAGTGGATGGGGACCAGAGCACAAGTGATACTGTAATTATAATGAGTTCCTGTACAAAGAAAAAAGTTTCGGAAAAAGAATTTGAAGATGCGCTATTTAAAGTCTGCTCAGATCTTTCAGTTGATATAATAAGGAATTCAGAAGGGTGCGGTCATGTTGTAAAAGTTTCTGTAACAGGCGCCTCTGATTATGAAGCAGCAAGAAATTTTGGAAAAGCAGTTCTCAATTCTCCTCTTGTTAAAACTGCGATATTTGGCAATGATCCAAATGTGGGAAGAATACTCTCTTCTATTGGAGATTATGCAGGCAATAATAACCTCGCGCTTAACAAAGAGAAAATTTCTCTTTTTATTGGCGGAGAAGTAATTTTTGAAAAAGGGGCATTCAGGCTTGATCAGGAAAAAGAACTTAGGTTGGTAGAATATCTAAAATCAAGGGTACTTGATTCTGATCATAAGGAATTTCCCAGTCACAATCATACTGTTGATATTGATGTAGTTCTTAGTTCTGTAGGAGGCAGCGCAACAGTGTTTGGGTGCGACCTTTCCTATGGATATGTGCGGGAAAATTCAGATTACAGATCATAATCAGGATCTGTCCAGAATGGAGTTATAAGTGGATAACAAGCTTGATAATCTTGCTGATATTTTTGATAAACTCGACAAAGCAAAAAAATATTTTCTTGAAACAATTATTGACGCTGAATTTCTCTATGACCGCCTTATAATAGCTTATATAACTGGCGGCCATGTTTTAATAGAAGGAGTTCCGGGTCTTGCAAAAACCAGATCAGCAAAAGCGCTTTCGGAAATAGTCGGAGCTGATTTTTCAAGAATTCAGTTTACTCCTGATCTTCTCCCATCAGATATTATCGGAAACCTTGTTTTTATCCCTGTAACCGGAGAATTTACTGTAAGGAAAGGGCCTGTTTTTTCCGGCGTTGTTCTTGCAGATGAGATCAACCGCTCTCCTGCCCGCGTTCAGTCTGCCTTGCTTGAGGCAATGGAAGAACGGCAGGTCACAATAGGGGAATCAACACTTAAGCTCCCGGATAATTTTTTTGTAATTGCAACCCAAAACCCCATAGAGCAGGAAGGGACATACAGACTGCCGGAAGCCCAGTTAGACAGATTTTTAATGAAACTGGATACTGTCTATCCTTCGCATGATTCTGAGATAAAAATTCTTTCATTGCATGATAAAGAAGAAAAAACATTCCCTGTATTCAAAGATAAAATTTCACATGAAGAAGTTGCAAAGCTTTCAGAAGCTGC
>WRCW01000153.1 GCA_009783755.1 Spirochaetaceae bacterium | reverse complement strand
AATTGTGTATTGGCATGCATAAGATCTTTACGCCCTATATGGATAGAAATAATTCCATTTTTAGGTATGGCATTCAGCACTTTTTTATAAGATTCCTGAGATATGTTTTTATTTTCAAAAGATTTTTTCTTTTGCTCCCATACTTCTTCTTTTGTTTGGTATCCTATCCCTATATATCCATATTCATCAGTATAAAAGTTTTGCGGCATGACACTGAATTTAATTACTTTCTGTTGTTTTTCTTCATCAGTTTCCGTTACTTTTGTCATCAATGTTGTTTTGCAACCTGAAAAAATTAGAAAGAATAAAAAAAAGAGTAAAAAACAGATATTTTTATTGCCCATTGATCCAGAGCCGCAATTGAGTAAATTTACACTTGACCGTACGAGGCAAGGAAAAAAAAGTTTTCTTTTATAATTCAATTTGGCATCCCCAATATTTTTCAGAATAAATTTAATAAAATATCTTATATAGTTTTATAAAATAAATCGACTATTTTACTATAGTCAAAACTATATATTTTTCTTAATAAATCAATTAAATTAGCTAATATCAGCTTAAATAGTTAACCTGTTATTTGGTGATCAAAATATTTAATTGTTGAAAAAATGTTCTTCCTATATGTTATAATATTTACAGAGGGAAAACTACCATGCATTCCAATAGAAATACACGTATTATCTGTACCATAGGTCCTGCCGTAGAATCGGACGAACTTATTCGCTCGCTAATAAAAAGAGGAATGAATTTAGCCAGATTTAATTTTTCGCATGGAACTCATGAATACCATGCAGCCAGTATTGCACGGATAAGAAAAGTCTCAAAAGAGGAAGGTATTCCAATAGCATTGCTTCTTGATACAAAAGGTCCTGAAATTCGGACAGGATTAGTTCGCGATAAAGGAAAAGTTGTTTTTACAAAAGATGATCTTGTGGATGTGATTTCAGAATCAGACGCAATTCAACTATATGGAGATGATGGAGTTTATACAGAAAAAAATAGAATTACTGTAAGCTATAATCAGCTTGCAGAAGATATTATTCCCAATGTAAAAATTCTTATTGCAGATGGACTTATAGCTCTCTCTGTTCTTGGTATCGAAGGAAGAATTATAAAATGCAAAGTAACCAATGGCGGAGAAATCACCAGCAGAAAAAATGTCAATATAATCGGCGTAAGAACAAAACTTCCTGCTCTTACAGAAATAGATAAAAAAGATCTTCTTTTTGGCCATAAACAAAATATGGACTATGTTGCTGCTTCTTTTGTCAGAAAAGCTTCGGATGTTATATTAATACAAAAATATCTTTCGGAAATAGGCTCTGATATGCCTGTTATTGCAAAAATAGAAGATGAAGAAGGTCTTAAAAATATTGAAGAGATCATTCGAGTTGCTTCCGGAGTAATGGTAGCAAGGGGCGATCTTGGTGTTCAAATTCCTGCAGAACAGGTTCCTCTGGAGCAAAAGAGAATAATAAAGCTTTGCAATGCAGTAGGAAAGCCGGTTATTACAGCAACACAAATGCTTGATTCCATGATAAGAAATCCCACCCCTACCAGAGCAGAAGCAGGAGATGTGGCAAATGCTATTCTTGATGGTACAGACTGCATAATGCTCTCCGGAGAAACTGCAAGTGGATTATATCCCGAAACTGCAATAGAAGTTATGGATAATATCGCAAGAGCTGTAGAAGCTTCTGATGAATATAAACAACATCTTGATGCTCTTCGCATGGCAGTAGCAGGAGATAATGATCTTAATAATACACTTTCAAATTCTGCTTCATGGATTGCGGACAGAATAGGTGCAGCCTGTATAGTTGTTCCTACTTTAAGCGGAAATACAGCAAAACTGGTTAGCCGCCACCGTCCAAGGCTTTCAATTATTGCAGCTTCTCCAAGCGAGATAGCAAGACGACGCCTTCTTCTGTATTGGGGAATTGTCCCTGTTGCCATAGATCAACAGGAGGATTCAGAAGCAATGATACAAAGCGCCATTACGAAAGCGATCCAAAACGGATTTGCAGCTTCCCTTGATAAAGTTGTTGTTGTTTCAGGAATACCAATACATTCTCCAATAACAACCAATAATATAAGAGTTCACGTTATAGGAAATGTTTTAGGAAGAGGCGGAGAAGGATTTGGCAAGCACTGTACCGGAAGAATCATGAAAGTAAATAATTTCCAGGAAGCAACATCTGTTCTTCTGGGGAAAAAAGATGCAAAGATACTTGTTACCCATACTCTTGATGCTTCTTTTATTCCTTTAATATCAATAGTCGATGGTATAATACTTGAAGGGGTATCAGAAATGTCTCAGGAATATATACAAAGAATCCATCCTGATATTGTATTGATCTCTCAGGTTTCTGAAGCCATGGCTCACTTTGAAGAGAATATTACAGTTACACTTGATGGAGTCGAGAAACTGATATATGAAGGGGCATTATAGCTAAAAATTATGGTTGACCCATTAAAAAACAGTTGCCATTCTTTTGGTGAACAAAAAAGAAAAATACAAACCATTCCTGAAAGAAATAGAGCTATAAATAATATTATAAATATAATCAACGAAAAAGATAACTTCCTGATGCTTGGTCATAAAGATCCTGATGAAGATTGTATTGCTTCGATGGTTGCTTTTAGTATTCTTGTAAGAAAGTTTTATAAAAAAGTAACGCTTTTATTTTATAAAGAATATCATTATAAATTTCCATTTTTAATGGAAATGTGCAGGTATAACAATATTTCGGTTATTGAATCTGAAAAACAAATTGAAAATAATTTTAATGTTATTGCTGTACTTGATACACCCAAACCTTCAATGCTTGATGGTGGGGAAAAAATTACAGCCATGATTGTTGATAAAAATATAATTAAAATTGAAATAGACCATCATCTGGGAGCTGACAGCGGATATATAGGAGATAATAATTTTTGTTTTATAGATGAAGCATCTTCAACATGTGAGCTGATTGCATATCTGACCTGCAAGCTTAAAAATAAGGAATTTATCAAGGAGTATGATCTTCATAAATTGTTCTCGCGAAATTTTGTTGTTGCAATAATTACAGGGATGATAAGCGATACAAAAATGGGCAAATACCTTAAATCAACAAGACAAAAACGGTCTTATAAAATTTTTAGTACTGCCTTCAACCGAATGCTTTTAAAAATGACAAAAATCAATTCAAATAATTTCTTCTCCATAGCAGACATTTTTAGAGAACTTGAAAAATTATCAGTTGAAGAAACAATTTGCAACAAGTACTTTATTGATAGAAAAAAAAGTTCAGACCATATTGCTTACGCAATTATAGATAAAAATGATACAGATTATTTTCACAATAATTTCAAAAAAGAATTAATTACAAGTGTTGCGCGGCACTTTGCTGATGATCTTGCGGAAGAGAGTGGTTATTTAAGTCTTGTTGTCTATTATGATAATCCTAAAGATGCTGATCTTATTCAATTCCGTATGAGAAGAAGCCATACTTTTTCCGAAATTGATCTACGGGATATAATAAAAGAACTTAAAATCGAAGATGGCGGCGGGCATCCAGGAGCTGTGGGTTTTAGAATCAAACAAAACAGTATTTTGGATCTAAATGTATATATCGAAGAAATGATCAACAAAATAGAATATTTTTTTAAAACTGAATAAAAAAGGGCTCTCCATCATCCGATAAAAATCAGAGTTATGGGAGCCCTCTAAAAGCAGTTAAAAGCTTTTAGTCTTTCAACTATAAGTTTTTACTTTTTCTCCAAAAGTTTCAAACAAGTATCTGCAATCTGAGGACCAAGGAGTCCATAAAGTCCAATAAGTTCTTCATAAGGACCATTGCTTCCAAACTGATCTTCAACACCTATCATTTTCATTTTTGTCGGATAATTCAGTGCAAGAAGCTCTGCAATAGCACCGCCAAGTCCGCCCCATGTATAATGCTCTTCAACAGTAACAATCAATCCAGTATCTTTTGCTGCTTTAATAATAAGCGCATTATCAAGTGGTTTAATCGTATGGATATTGATAAGCCTTACACTTATCCCTTTTTTCTCCAGAATATCAGCAGCTTCTGCAGCACGGCATAACACAGTTCCTGTTCCAACTATGGTAATATCGTTACCATTCTTCATTGTGATACCTTTGCCAAGTTCAAATTTATAGTTTGATTCATCAAAAATAACAGGCATTGGATCGCTTCCTACTTTCATATATACAGGGCCTATATGCTCTATCATGGCAAGAGTAGCTGCTTTTATTTCAACAGGATCTCCGGGATTTATTATTGTCATTCCAGGGATTTCTCTCATAAGCGCAACATCTTCAAGCGATTGATGCGTTGGCCCAAGGTGATAATATGAAAGTCCTGCGCACCTTCCTACAACTTTAACATTTTGCTTCATATAGCCCAGATCAACTTTCATCTGGTCAAAATTCCTTCCGGTAACAAAAGGGGCAATTGTTGCAAAAACAGGTACTTTACCGGTAGTTGCAAGTCCTGCGCAAATTCCTGTTATTCCATCTTCCATAATTCCAAATTCAATATGTCTTTCAGGAAATTTATTTTTAAACATTGTCATCTGGGAGCCACTGGAAGAGTCAGCAGAAATAGCCAGAACTTTACTGTTTTTTTCTCCTGCTATTACGAGTGCTTCTCCAAATGTTTTTCTCGGGTCTTTTTTTTCACTCATCATCCAAGCTCCTTTGCAATTGCATCCAGTTCTTTTTCTGCCTGCACAACTTGTTCCGGGTTAACTTTCCAGTAATGTGAACCAACTGTATCTTCAAGGAAAGAGATACCTTTTGCTTT
>WRCW01000152.1 GCA_009783755.1 Spirochaetaceae bacterium | reverse complement strand
TCCATTCTTGTTTGTATTTTACCCTGGGCAGCTTATAAATGGTTGCTCGCTTTTTACAGTATTTCATCATGTAGGAATATTAATTCTGTTTATTTTCCCCATAATAATGTTAAGCAGGCGATTCTGGCTTAAAAAGCTAACAATAGTAGAAACAATACTATTTGCTGCTGCTATAATAAGTTTGTTTGTATTTAAAAACTATAGTGTGTTTGCAATGCTTGTATTTAATGTAATAGCAGGAACAATACATGTATTAAGATATAATGCGGATAAAAAGAACATTGCTGTTGCATAAAAATAAAATATTTTAATAATTGTATAAAAGGCTGATCGCTGGCATCAGCCTTATTTTATAAAGGAGTTTTATTGTGGATGATATAGAAAAAAAATTGGTCGACTATATTGAAAAAAATAAAAATGACTATGTTTCATTTTTACAAAAATTGCTCAAGGTACCCAGTTTAACAGGAGAAGAAAAAGACGCTCAGGTTTTTGTTGCCAATGAACTAAAAGCACAGGGATTTAGCGTTGAAATGTTTGAGCCGGATGTAAAAGAGCTTTTTGATAAATATCCGCAAATTGCTCAAATACCATCATTGTGGAATCCTGAATATGATATGCCTCTTAAAACAAACGATGTTTTTACATATGCCCAATTGATGGAATCAAAATTTGATAAAAATAAAAGTTACAA
Source organism: Spirochaetaceae bacterium (assembly GCA_009783755.1). Classification (GTDB taxonomy): domain Bacteria; phylum Spirochaetota; class Spirochaetia; order CADAEX01; family CADAEX01; genus WQTU01. The sequence continues at coordinate 4,143 of WRCW01000152.1, read as the reverse complement.
AGACAGACCAAATGTTGTTGCTAAACTGCCAGGGAGTGGTGGCGGGAAATCGCTTATTTTAAATGGACACATTGATGTAGTTACAATAGGTGACAGAGCAAAGTGGACACATGATCCATGGGGAGCAGAAATTAGCGATGGAAAAATATTTGCAAGAGGCGCTACTGATATGAAAGGCGGTATTGCTGCAATGATAAAAGCAATGGAAGCCATAATCAAATCAGGAGTTAAACTTCGCGGCGATATTATGATGCAAACTGTTGTAAATGAAGAACATGCAGGAAACGGGGCGCTTGCCTGTGTTGCAAAAGGTTATAAAGCAGATGCTGTTATAATTACAGAACCTACCGGAAGCAGCAATGTTAATATAGAATCTGGCGGCGGTGTTTACTGGGAAATAAGATTAAAAGGAAGAGAAACACATGCAGGCTGCAGATGGGATGAAAGAGAGCAATATGGAATAAGCGCTATTGAAAAAACTCCTTTAATTATAAATAAATTGCTTGATATGGAACGCTCCCTCAATAAAGATGCACCCAATAATATTTCCCTTTGCGTTGGAATGATAAAAGGGGGAACTTATTCAACATCAACAGCTCTGGAATGTACTTTAAATGGAGTTGCATATTTTTCAGCTAATCTTGGAACAGGAGATGAAGGGCTTATAAAAGTAAAAAATCTTTTAAAAGAATGTGTTAAAAATATTGATGATCCATGGTTAAAGCAAAATCCTGCAGAGATATTATTCCAGCACTATGATGATGCTTATAGAATGGGAGATAATGGAAAAGAAATACTATCAACATTGATAAGTTCAGGAAAAGATCTGGGGAAAGATATAAAAACAGGAAAGATGAGCGCTTGCGATGCAAGACATATTGGAAATAAAGGCAAAATGCCTGTTGTTGTATATGGTCCTGGTTGTCCTAAAACCGCGCATAGTGCCGATGAACATATTTATATTGATGATTATATAAATGTAATAAAGGTACTGGCAGTTACAATATATCGCTGGTCAAAATAAATAGTTTTAGCCTCGCTGCTTTAAGCGAGGTTAAAACCTTTTGTTCACCTCTTTGCCTGGTTATGTGAAAATTATGTTTGCCCTTGACTCTCGTTATGTTGGCGAATAAAAAGCATTATAACAAACAGTTTTTAATGCACTATAAAATTATTAAAATAAATGATATAAATAAATAAAATGAAAAGAGTCTTTTATTATCTTTTTTTAATACCAGTCTTTATCTTTTTTTTCTTTTTTATAATTCCAACATGGTATATCACGAATGAAAAACTCATTAGTAAAAATAACCAAATGAATATGATTTTTGAAAACTGGCTCCATGTTAAGGCAGAAGTAGCTTATCTGCTTTTAGGTGACAACATTGAAGGTTATGATTATCTGGCAGGAGGAAGGCGGGTAATAGATGTCATAACTGTTTTTGAAGAATCTTTTGAGCATATTCTTGATGAAAAAAATTTTGAAATTATTGAAAGAAAAAATATGCTTGTAAGATCCCATAGGGGCTTATTAATGAAAGAGTGGGTCAATATCCAGCTTGGTCTTATAAAAATAGTGTCCAGAGGAAAAGGTTTATCTTTATACTCAAAAGAATTATTCAATATGACTCATGAAAACCCTTTATTTGAAAAAAGTTTAAAAGATATTATTTCTTATATAACTTATTATTCCGGAAAAGAATATAAAAATACAGTTTTATTGATATTGTTTTTATGTACTGCAACAATAATTTTTTATATAATTTTTATTAGAGGAAAATTTTTAATAAAAAAAGCTAAAACTGCGGAACTGGAAATAAAAGAGATGTCAAAGTTTCTTTTAAAAATAAGGGAAGTTGAAAGAGAAAAAATTGCTCTTGATATTCACGATGTATTGATACAAAAATTAAAAGAAATAAAAACAAATGTTGAATCTCTGGAAAAGAATATTTTGCCTGAAATATATAATAATATTGAAACAAGCATGTTTGAGGCAATACAAACTGCAAGAAATATTTCTTTTGCACTAAGACCTGCAGAAATAGGCGATGATTTTTCAACATCTGTTAAATATTATTGCGCAGAAATAGCATGGAGAAACAATATTGCAATAAATACAGTTGTCTCTGGCTTTTCCGATGTTATTTTGGATAAAGATCTGGAAACCAATATTTTCCGCATTGTACAGGAAGCGCTTGCAAATATTGTCAGGTATTCAAAGGCAACTATTGCTGATGTAACTATTTTATATTCACACCCATTTGTGCTTGTAACTATTACTGATAATGGAATAGGTATATCTGAGGAAATTATTGAAAAACTTGAAAAAAATAATATTGATATTGAGCATATGGGGTTGCAGGGAATCAAAGATAGAGTAAAATTGTTTGATGGAAATTTTTTAATTAAAAGCAGCTGTAATGGCACAATAATCCGGATAAAATTGCCCAATAAAAAGGAAAAAAGAGATGCTTGATCGCATTATGATAATTGATGACCATCCTTCTGTTGTAGAAGGCTTAAAGTCTATGATAGAAAAATCTTCTATAGCAAAAAGAATTTTTACTGCTTTTTCTTATGCAGAAGGGCTTGATAAAACTTTTAAAGAAAAACCAGATCTCATATTAATGGATATTTCACTAAAAGGATCTTCGGGAATTGAGCTTATGCGGGAAATATTAATTAAGCTGCCTGAAACAAAAATCATTATGATAAGCATGTATTCAAAAATAAATTTTATTGTTGAATCTTTAAAAGCAGGGGCAAAAGGTTATATTTTAAAAGAATTGTCTTCAGAGCAGATCATAAATGGAATTAAAAGAGTTGTTGCAGGCGAAATATTTGTTGACAGCCTCGTAAGTGGTAGTGTAATCAATACTCTTCTTAATCAGAATGATAAAATACCTTCATATCATAAATCGTATGAAACTCTTACCCTAAGGGAACAGGAACTTTTGCGTCTTCTGTGTGAGGGGCGGACCATTAAAGAGATTTCAAATAATTTATCTATAAGTGCAAATACTGTAATCAATCATAGGACAAATATTATGCAGAAACTTGATTGTAAAAATATGATAGAATTAATAAGATATTCTGTAAGATTAGGACTTGTTGATTTTTAAAGGAACATAAGTTGAAAAGGAAAGATACATCTCTTCCATTATTATTCATACTAAGCATGATAATTATACTAATCAGTTGCGATAACTCTGGTTCCGGAAGTATCTTTGGAAGCTTTGAGAACAGGAGTAAAGATAAGCAGCGTAAAGAAGAGAGCGTTTTAAAAGAAGATAGTAATATTATAACAGTTTATACATCAGACAATGTTTCTGATTTACTATATGTACCTGGGGGATCTTTTTATCCTGTTGAAGGTTTTGGAAAAATGACAATTTCCAATTTTTATATTGGAAAATATGAAATAACAAGAGCTGAATATTATAACATAATGGAAGAAAAACCATGGTTATCTGATGCATATGATCCCTATCCACTTTCCGGAGTATATGAGGAAGAATATATAGAACGCCTTCCATGTACAGGGATGAACTGGTTTGAAGCAATTGTTTTTTGTAATAGATTAAGCATAAAAGAGAATTTAATACCTGTGTATACTTTGCCTGGAAAAGGAACAAACCCTAATGATTGGGGAGTTATTCCTGGAACTTATTCTTTGGAAACAGAGATAGCTGATAATGATTCTAAAAATGATTCTGATAATGATTCAAAAAAAATTGTTCAGGATAATCTCATTTCTCTATGGAACAAGATCGAAGCTGATTGGACCGCTGATGGATACAGGCTCCCAACAGAGATGGAATTTATTTGGGCTGCTTTAGGGGGAATAGATACTCAGAATAGACGATTTTCTGGAGATAATGGAAAAAACAGAATAAATGATTATGTGTGGAATGTTGCAAACAGTGAAAATAATATTCACCCAGTGGGACAAAAGAAACCCAATAATCTGGGATTGTTTGATATGACAGGCAATGTAATGGAATGGTGTTGGGATATTGCAGCTATTACTGCAGAAATATTCAACGAACTTATTAAAGATATAAAAAAAGATGAGGTAGAAGCAGAAGTCGAAGTCGAAGTTGAAGTTGAAGTTGAAGTTGAAGTTGAAGTTGAAGTTGAAGT
>WRCW01000151.1 GCA_009783755.1 Spirochaetaceae bacterium | reverse complement strand
CATTCATAAAAAGATCGCCTTTTCTGTTTTCTTTTACATTAAAAAAATAAGTTCTTTTTTCTGTAAGAACTTTTGATGAAAAAACTTCGCCACGTATTCCCATTTCTCTCTCCGGGGGATTAAGATGATAAAATCTAGCTTATAGTAATTATTTATGCAAGTAAAAAGTATTGACAATAAAACTGTTTTTTATTTATATTATTTTGGTAAATAAAATTATTTTGCCACCTTGCATAGCATGTTGGTCAATTACCTGCGTCCGTCGTATAATGGCTATTACCTCAGCCTTCCAAGCTGAAGATGTGAGTTCGATTCTCATCGGACGCTTTTTTTACCAGATAAATAATTGTGCTACCTTCATTTTTCCCTCGTATCTTAAAATCTGGCTTAATATTGAATAATTAAAAAGGAGAATAGATGTTGAAAAATATCATAATCAAAGTACCTTTTTTGGGTTTATTATCTGTTATCCTATTACTTTCCTGTCAAAGCGTAGAAACAGCAAAACCAGAGGAAAATAGTGGAAAATTAGAACAAAGAAGAATTGTCTCTGAAACACAAAACAATATTGTCTATACACGCATTATAAATGCACAAGGAGAATTGCTTGAACTTATTTTTGATAATGCTAAAAATGAGGCGATCCTTATGCTTGATGGAGAAAAAATTAACCTAAAAAGCCAAGTAACAGCATCCGGAACAAAATACAGTAATGAACAATACCTGTTTACTCAATGGAAAGATGAAATAGAGTTAAAAAAAGATGGTAAAACTATCTATAAATATTGAATCAACAACAAATAATATTCATTAATTCTATTTTTTGGAAATCAAGAAAAGCTCAATAAGTACTTCTCCTCCAATAGCAAATAAAAATAGTGGCAATGAATATTTAAACCCAAATATTATTCCCAAAGTAACAACCAGAGCAATTGTAAATAACCACAATGCCCCTGACATTAAACCTCTTTTCATAGCAATTTTTGAATTATTATATAATTCAACGTGTTTCTTCATCCATTCATTTTCTTGCTTAAGCACCCATGGTTTTCGATGCTCTTTTTCTGTTAAAATAAAAAAAATAAGAAGCAAAGAGCCAGGGAGTACAAAAGGGATAAGAGTTGCAATAGCTTTGGAGAGCTCTGTTTCTGAGATAATAAACATCATGGAAAAATTGATTAATCCAAATAGTATAACAGCTATAGAAATAACATAAAAAAGAGCCCTTTTCCATGATAGCGGATATCTTACGCTTGTTTCCTGAGTGAGTCCCATAAAAGTAAGTCCTGATACAGGAATAATAACAAAAGGGATCAATGCTTCCAGCCCTGCCAAAATATCATTAGATTGTAAAAAGGAATAAACTGATAAAATAATTCCAAGCGCAAGGGATCCTCCAAATAATAGATATAAAACCATTCTTTTTGTGCTTATATAATTTCTTGTTCTAAGATACATATCTTCAAAAACTTCTTTTCTTTTTTTAAGACTAAGTTGCTGAGCTATTTCTGAAATATCAGTCAATTCAGCAGTTGCTTTTTCCCATGCATCCTCTTCAGAAGCTCCTTTTGATTGCAGATAACTAATTCTGTCTTTTAAGTTTGATTCCAGTTCTTCTTTAAAATCCGATAATGTTTTATCATCCTCATAATCTAAAAATAATTTATCGATATATTCTTGAGTATTCATCTGTTTTCCTCCAAAAGATTATTTAGAATTCTTTGTGTAAATGCCCAATCTTTTTTATTTTGCATATACAATTTTTTTCCTTTTTCTGTAATATGATAATATTTACGCCTTCCACCAAGAGTTTCGTCTCCCCAATAGGCTGTGATAAAACCATCTGCCTCAAGCCTCTTGTAACTTGAATATAAAGTTGTTTCTTTTAATTCATATTCTTCATCTGTTTTTTCAAGGATCGTTTTATAAATTTCAAACCCATATTTGTCTCCTTTCCAAAGTATCCCAAGGACAATTGTATCTGTATGTCCCCGCAATAGATCGGATGATAGTTTTGCATCCATAAATATCACCTCTTTTATTAAAACTCCTGCCTTTAACCTTAAGGAATCATATCTTGATTGTCATAATATACTATACATCATAGTACTACGACTGTCAAGTATCTATTTAAAAAAAATTCCTTTTTATAGTTTTTTTATTATTCTTGTGCTATGTTTTTATTATGAATCAGACAAAATTAGACAAATTAGTGGATATTCTTAAAGATGCTCCGGATGAGGTGTTTATCCAACCCCACAATGTACCGGATCCAGATGCGATTGCTTCCAGCCTGGGATTGTATTATCTCCTTTCTCAGCGAGGAATACAAAAACTCGCTATTGTTTATGATCAGGAGATCGAAAAAGCCAATTCCCTCAGGATGCTTGAAATGTTTAAGGTTCCAATTATCCATGCTTCAAAAGCTTTGACCCTGGGTACAGAGGACTGGGCAGTGCTTATCGATACCCAAAAAGGCAATGCCAATACAACTGACCTTCCCACTGATGAAGTGGCAGCGATCGATCATCATGAATACAAGGGTGATATGGGTTATCGATTTATGGATATCAGACCCAATGTGGGAAGCTGCAGCGCTATCATTGCTGATTGGTTTTTTGAAAATAACATCGACCCTCCAAGGATTATTGCAACAGCTCTTCTCTACGGAATCTTTATGGATACCGACAACCTTACCAGGGGTGCTTCTGATTTTGATATCAATATGTTCTACAGACTTTATAGCATTTCCGACATCGACATGATTGTGGAACTCAAAGGTAACGAGCTTTCCATCAGCGATCTGGATCTATATGCAGAAGCTTTTAAAACAGTAGAAACATATGATGAACTTGCGTTTCTCCGTTTAAAAAATGTAAATGATTCTCTTCTTGGAGCTGCGGGAGATATTGTTATTAGTGTGTCCGGAATAGAAATCGTAATTGCCTATGCAGTTCGAGAAAATGGAATAAAATTATCTGTCAGGAGTACCAGTGAAAAAGTCAAAGCCAACAATCTGGTAAGATATCTGGTTGAAGGATTTGGAGTTGGGGGTGGTCATGATAATATGGCAGGTGGTTTTATCCCCAAAGAAAACCTAAAGACTTCCAGGTTATTAGATACTTTTATCAAACACCGGGCTATTGCATTCTATGAGAAGTGCCATAATCTCTCTGATGACAAATAGTTTTTAATTGTTTTCTGAATTACAAACTACTCTTTTTTTAATTGTATCTGACTTGCTATTATGCATTTTTATATTTTATAGTTTGCATTATTTCGGTTATTTTTCGGCTGTAACCGGTTGATTTTATTCCCTTTGCCGCAAGCTCTTTAAATTTGCGTTCACCCATATTGTAGCAGATCAGAGCCTCATGTAATTCATATTTTTTTAAATACTCACTAAGCATATATATACCAGCATGGATATTTTGTTCAGGATTTAATAGATCAGTAATTTTTAATTCATATTTCAATTTATCATGATTTATATTATTTATTTGCATCAGCCCATAATCGATAGTCCCATTCCTGTTGTTTTTATTTATAGAGCTAGCTATAAACTCACTTTCATGCTTGATAACAGATAAAATCAAGACAGGATCTACTTCATACGCTGAGCATAAGTCGAGCAACGTATCCTGTATTGTTTCTTCCAATGGGACATCAAAATATTTTCTTTCATCTATTTTTTCGTTTTTTATATGAAAAAAAACAAATAGCAAAAGCATTAAAATAATATTTAACGAAATACCTTTATACCAATTAATAACCATATTTTTTATTTTAAATAATCATTCCTGTAACAATTACCTGCTACAGGTTTTCTTCCTCCCAATTTAATAGCAGCTTGTTTTTGCTTTTGGCTCTTTTATATAACTCTGTTGAGTTGTCAATAAGCAAATTCAAGGGCTTTTTAATATCATGATTTTAATTGCCTAGTCAATAGGTTTTTGTTTAGAATCACACACTTGCGTAGGACAATACAATTATTGATTTTGTACTTATTTGAGCATACAATTTTAATAATACAATAATATATAGAGGAGATTTATATGATTAAATTTGTTAAAAATGCTTTTAGTGGTTTACTCAGCCTAATTCTTTGGCTTAATTTGATTTTGTGCACAATTGCAGGGGGATATTCCTGGAGTTATTTTGGTTCTTACAATAGAGAATTTTCTGTATCCGGAGCTTTGATTGGTTTTGTTGCAGGACTTATAATAAATATAGTTTTTGGTGGACTTCTTGCTACAATTATAAATATTGATAAAAATATTGAAAAAATAGCAAATAAAAATGATTAAGTTCTTTAATAAAAAAATAAAAAGACTTCTTAATTTTAATAAATTTTATCTTAACGCCATGAAAGATGGGAAATTGCATATTTTACGTCTAGTTTCCATTAACGTACTTGGATTGGATATTGACAGGAAATATCGTCTTGTTATTTATTATCCTGATGGAAGACGAGCTATTGCAGAGTATCAGCCAGAATCAGGAACATTTCCAGATATTCAAAAATTGACAGAAAAAAATGGTTTTAAGGTTGTTGACATTAGCGATCTTGCTAAAAAGAATATAAAATAACCACATCGCCCTATCGTGGATACTGCTTTGCGTACCCAAGCTTCCCAAGCTTGTGCCGGAGGTTCAATCCTCCTCGTTTGTTTATAATGTTTTAATCCATGCTTTTTAAAAAACAAAGAAATTTGAAATAAAACAATTTTTTGCTTATATTATAAATAGATCCAGAAAGGAGGCAATAAATGTCTTTACTTCATTTTCTAGCCGGAGCTGCTGCTGCGAAGATATTAACATCGGGTAATCCAGATATAAAAGAAGAATCTCGCCATGATGATCCAT
>WRCW01000150.1 GCA_009783755.1 Spirochaetaceae bacterium | reverse complement strand
TCCCTTTCCTGGATGAATTGATAACTTATTCAGGATATGGCGCTGATGGTTTTACAAAAGATCTTAGTCCGGAGCGCGGACACTCATTTGATTTTGGATCAGAATATAGATTTGGAAAACTTGTAACTTTAGGAGTAAACTTGTTTCTGCTTCTAATGTCCGATGAAATTTCATATAATCCTGTAACCTGGGAAAATGAAAATCTTTCCAAAACGATCCACTATGGAATAGAGTCTTTTATTTCTTTTTCACCTGTAAATTATTTTTCTTTAACAGGAACTTATAACTTTACAATTGCAGAATTCAGGGATGGAGATAATAAAGGGAATCAAATTCCTCTTGTTCCTGTTCACAGATTTGTGCTTATCCCTGAATTTTCATTTTTTAATATGTTGAAATTATATAGTGAAGTTAGCTACTCTGCTTCTTTTTATGAAGGGGGAGATGAATCAAATGCTCTGGATAAAATTGATGGATATTTTTTATGCAATATAGGGGCAAGCGTGAAAATACCTGTAAGTAAAAGTTTTATTACTGTTTGTGGAAAAGTAAAGAATATTGCTGATAAAAAATATGCAGAACTTGTATATTATTCCCTATATTATCCAGGCAGTGGACGTGAGGTGTCGGTAGGTGCATCATATTCTTACTAGCGGAAAATATTATTTATTTTCTGTATTGTTTCATATATTTTTAATTATCCTCTTATCTGCTTTTGTCTCTGCACCAAAATGGGAAAACTCTTTGCAGGGGCAAGGCAGTCAGGAGAAGGTTTTAAAAGTTTCATTTAACAAAAATAATAATCTCCATGCAACGACTAAAAATAATTTTCAGAATAGTAGTCTGGAAAAAAACAGGGAGAGCATGGAGAACATTATCAGCGATTATAATAATGAAGAACTGATCAGCAATTCTATTAAAAATTACCAGGGAGATTCTGAAAGCACAATAGCGTCTTTAAAGCAAGGAAGCTATGAAGCTGGGTTTTTCAAAAAAGCCCATTTGCTCTCTGAAATTATCCCTGTTTACCCTGCCTATGCTGTAAAGAGAGGGATAGAGGGGACTGTATTGATTGATGCAAATATAGACGCGTTAGGCAGAGTTTCTAAAACAGAAATTGTTGTTTCAAGTGAATATGATATTTTGGATAAAGCAGCGATAAGCTGCGTAAAAAAAGCAAGATTTGCACCTGCCACTTATTTGGGACATCCAGCAACAGATATTCTAAGAATAGCAGTAAACTTTTATCTTAAAAATTACGATTGATTTTCTCTTACAGCAAATGAAATTGTATCAAACCCACTGTTTTGGACAATATCCATTAATTGGATAACTGTACCAAAGCTGCATTCTTCGTCGCTTCTTATGATTATTGATATCGAAGGAAGCAGTTTGCTGGTTTTTACTGCTATATCTTTTAATATAAATTCTATTTGTTTAAAATCTGTTTTGGTATTTTGAAAAAAAATATTATTCTCTTTATCTATTTCAATTACAATATTTTCTATTTCAGATATTTCCCCTGCTGATGATGCTGGAAGAGTTATGGACAATGTTTTTTCTCCCACCAATGTTGAGGTAAGAAGAAAAAATATTATCAGCATAAAAACCACATCGATAAGAGGAGTAAGGTCCGGAAAAGAGTCTTCTGAATTTTTCTCAAAATATATTTGGATTTCTTTTGCTTCTTTCATTTTGAATCATCTGATTTTAAGTTATTCTCAAATAAAACATTACAACAAAATTTGAGTCTTTCAATATATTTTTTAAAACTGTTCCTGATTACATGGGCTGCAATTATTGAAGTAATTGCTATTAATAGTCCTGCAATTGTAGTGATCATTACTTCCCAAATACCACCTGCAAGTACTGTAGCGTCTCCTGTTTTTCCCGAAGCTGATACACTTTGAAATATTTTTGCAAGCCCTATAACAGTCCCTGTAAGTCCGATCATTGGAGAAATCTTTCCAGTAAGATCGAGAAGATGTATTCTTTCAGATATTTTTGTTGTGATTAAAGAGATTTCGATATCACATTCTTTTCTAAAAGATTCTCCCTGCTCTGCTGCTTTTTTTATTAATGCAAGAGAAATATTGGATATTTTACTTTTTGATATTTTAGTATCAAGAAATAGAAAAAGCTCTTTTTTATTTTTCTCTCTGGAGAGATTTACTATTTTATTAAAAAAAGTTCTATTGATAGCAACTTTATATAGATCTGCTATTTTCTCTGCAATTACAGCTATGGCAAGTATTGAGAATAACGCGAGAGGATACATGAGTAATCCTCCCTTTATAAATATCATTTTAATTGTTAAGTAGTCCAAGTATGAGTCCTGCTGATTTTTGGAAACTTATGGAAGCGGTTCTGTAGGGAAACCCTACAATAATGCTTAACCCGCTGTTTAATGAATCATGAAGATAGTTTCCTAAAAGTTTTGCATAAGCGCTATTATTGATTATTTGTTTTTCATTTTTACCAGTAGTTAAAACTATTTTTCTAAGAGATAATTTAGTTGAAAGATTTTTTATTTCTTCCATTAGCGGAGTATGCAGATATTTTATAAGTTCAACATATTTTTTCCGGTATTCCTTATTTTTTTCTATAATCTGTTTTATTTGCAGATTTCTGTCTCTTATAAGTTTTCCGTTTTTATCTTTTTTTGTTGAAAGAAATTTTATCATAACGCTGTGAAATTCTTTATTTTTAATAAGAATAAAGAGGGCAAGGTAGAATAAGATCACGCTTGCAATATATTTTTTCTCCCCTTTTGGAATGCTTTTTTCTATATCACCAAGAACAGCAGAAACTTCTCTTACAACAGAATTAAATTTATCAGGAGAAAGATCTGCATAGAACTGGCGTGATGAGTTTTCAAGATATTGGAGCGAATCCCCAACAACTGTAATGGTTTTTCTGATCTTTCCCAATAATTTATCAGTTTTTATTTTTTCAAAACATTCTTTTATATTGCTTTTTTCTTTATCAGAAAGAAGATTATAAACATTTATTCCATTATCATTTCTTTTACTTAGTTTTGAAAGGAAAATCCCAATGTACTCAAAAAGGTTTAAAACAGCGCTGTCAGCATCTTTGATTTCAATATTTGATTTTATATAATTATTGATAAGAATTGCTATTTTTTCACCAGGTGCGCATTTCTTACTGATTGGAAGTGTTGCTTCTTCATAAAGTAATTCAAGCAATATCAAAATATTTCTAAGCGCTACAGCCCCAAAAGTGGTATCGGTTCCTAGAAGGTCAAGAGATTTATCTTTGGGTATTTTAGCAACATTTAAAAATTTAGCTGCCATTGCGGCACCAAGTTTTTCTTCATCAGAAACATTTTTATTATAATTAAAAAGAACATCATCTTCTTTAAAATTGGAATTATTATTTTTTTCATATCTATTGTGCCAAATATATATGGGAAGATTTTTTCTTTTTTCAAAAGCTTTTTTTATATAACTTCCACTTGCAACATGAGCTATGGGCTCGGGATTTGTAACAATAAGAAGGATATCTGCGAAATCCAGAAAAGCAATGTTCTCTTTTTCATCATAGCCTGCAGGAAGGTCGAATATTATTATGTCAAAATTATCTTTTTCGCTGAAATATGTGTTCTTCTTAAAATTATTATATACAGTATCGGATTTTATTTTTCCTGTATTTTGAAATGGGGTAAGGAGAAAAAGATTTTCGAAAATCTTTATGGGTTTTTTGTCTCCGCCTTTTATATTTTCAATATCAAGGATTGTTTTTATGTTTGAAAGCGGGTCAACGTCGATAAGCAATGTTTTTTTATTTTTTCCTGCATAATAAACAGCAAGATTAACCGAAGTTGTGGATTTACCAACTCCTCCTTTTCCTGATCCTACTGCAATCCTGTTTTTTGCTATTTTGCTGCCAGAAGCGCTTGTCTGGGCTATTTTTACTTTATTTGCCACTATGTCACAACCTTCCTGTCTGTTTGATATCTCTCTTTTAAATTATCGGCTTTTTAAAGCTCTTATTTATCCTGATTTTTACTGATGGGATGACAATAAGATTTTTATCGATTTAATATTTATTCAGATTGATTAACATGCTAGAATAGGTAGAGCAGTAGAAAGTATGAGTAATATAGAAAAAAACAGGTTTTTTCCGGATCTAAAGGGAAGTGGAAATAATAATTTATTCCCCAGTGAAGAACTTTCAGAAATACGCAAACAGCAGGCAGGAATAAGATACAAAAATTCAAGGCCGCTTGGATCCGTAGAAATTAAAATACTTAAAAACAACATGTGCGAAGCAGATGACTGGTCTTTAGTATCTGTTGCTGACCCATTTGATCCTTCTCTTATAAAAAGAACTGTTTTTAAAGGGAATGTCCGCATTGGCTGCATGGAAAAAGGGATTATCGTTGACAAAGAGAGAGAATATTGCTGCGGAATTTATAACAGCTTAATAATATCCTCGGATATAGGAGATTACTGCGCAATCCATAACAATAGATACATTTCTGCTGTGATTACAGGCAATTATGTTGTTTTATCAGATAATAACGAAATTTATACAACAGAAGATGCAAAATTTGGAAATTGTATTTTAAAAGAGGGCGAAGATAAAACTTCTTTAAGGAAAATCAATCTTGTAAATGAAAAAGGCGGCAGAAGCATTTCTGCTTTTAGCGGCATTACTGGAGCAGAAGTCTATCTCTGGATAAAACAAAGAGAATCAAAAGAATTTATTTCAAAGCTGGAATCTTTTACTTGCAAAAGTTTTGACAGCAAAAAAGGTTATTACAGTTTTTTTGGTGACCACACTGTTATAAAGGGAACATCTCTGGTCCGAAATGTTATGACAGGAAGGTGTTGCAGGATTGAGAGAGCCACTTGT
>WRCW01000149.1 GCA_009783755.1 Spirochaetaceae bacterium | reverse complement strand
TGCTTCCCTTTCAGACCTATACTCATCTACTCCTCCCACGCTCCTTTCCAGCCTTAGCTTTACTCCATCTAAAAGATAATCATCCATCTCATTAAATTTAGGCACTCCCCATCTTGTGTCTGTGCTTATGCTTCCTCCAACAGACAAATAAAAACCTTTGCCTACTACCCCAACACCTCCATCGCTTGTGTAGCTTAGAGCTACTTGCGGGGACATCCCTCTCCTTCCTCCAGGGATATTTAAAGCTATCCTGAAACTCGCGCTTCCACTATTTATCCCTTCAAGACCTTCAAGTTTTCCAATAGCATTCCCCGGGTTTGCTGCTTCAAGATTTTTTATGCTGTTTATGTTAAATCGTAATGGACTTGCGCTTTCAGGCAAAGTCAATGTTGCATTGATCATATCTGTAAAGTGATCTGTTACACTCACAACCTCATAGCTGTTTTTGTCTATATCTATTCTTTCCAGGGATTTCCAGATTGATTCTTTCTTGTCATAAAAATAAGTTCGCAAATCATTTACCTGATCTTCTGGCAGCTTTGGGTCATAGCTCATCCTTATTACTGCTTCTTTTTTAAACTTTGTACCTTCAGGTAAAAATCTATAGCCTCCTCCACCTTCGGTTACATTTTTCAACTCTTCTCCTGTATCACTGGTTCTTGCCAGTCTTTTTATGCTTATCAGTTTATCTTTCTCAAGCGCTCCTGCTGGTATTTCTATGCTCACCCCTTTTAACTTTATTATTCCCCCTACATCTGCTTTAATTTCCATTTCTTCACTTTCCAGAAGCAACATAGGATATCCATTTTTTTCTTCTGAATAGATGTTGAGTGGAAGTATTGATGATAGATATATTAAAAGTACAAATACAGTTATTGCTTTTTTATAATCACGCATAGCTTTTCCTTTAAATGTTTTGAGACAATAACTGCGTGTTTTATTATTTGATTTTATTTTTTATAAACTTTTTTTTATTTTTGTGAATTTTTATTGCTATTATTCCAAAAATGTTATTTCGATCGGAGTTTGAGGGAATTTATCTTGCGGTGATATTACTACTATATAGCCATTCCTCCCCCCTTCACAGACAGGCTCTGTTTCATCTTTAAACTTTTCTACTTCATTATTATTTATACTAAGTGTGTATTCTTTATTTTCTTTTTCATACGTTAAAGTCAACTCATTTGACCTGCCATAACCTTTAGCAAGATATCTTGAATATGTCCATGATTTTAAACTTTTATAATTACCACCTGTCACTTTGCCAATAGCATAATTCTGTTCAGTATTTATCATTATCGTAAGCATTGTTTCGCCATAACCAATTCTCATCTTATGGCATATTACAATTCCATACCCTGCTATTTTATCCCCTGTTATTTTACTTACGAGTACATTCCTTCTTATAAATGATTCTTCTCCTGCACCTTTTTCCAAAGACCAAAGCGTATAACCATTTTCACTCCAGTAGGTGTTATCATTTAACAAAAAAACTGTATATTTTCTCCCTTCTTCGTCATACCACCCTTCTGTAAATAATTCTTCTACCAAAGTGATTACACCATCTTCTTCAGGTAGCCCTGATTCTTCTTGAGGATCATACGGAGTCAGACAGGAACATATAAATAGTATTACAAAAATAAAGCCATATTTTATCTTAACCACTTTTTATATTTTTCAATCCTTTGCCATTCTTTACTCACCATTTTTTTCTGCTGCTTCAATCTTCTGCTTCTATATATGCAAGGACTTCCCTCATCTCTTTTCTCATGAATCCTTCTTTTTCAAGCGCAGCAAACCCATTTTTTATTTTTTGGTACTCTTCTTTATCAGACCTGTTTTTTAGGAACAAGGTATAGTACATATAAAATCTAACATCTTTTTTTTCAGGCTGTTCCTCTGCTATTAATTTATATATTGCATGAGCCTGATTCATTTTTCCTTCTTTGAATAAGCGATCTGCCTCTGTTATTTTATCTGCCAGATTTTTATCTGTATATAGCGATTCAATTCTTTTCTTCTTCTCCTCTTTCAATATGTTGTTATAAATTTCATTCAGATCAGTTATCCTTTTATTTGTATTATCAATTTTTACTGATAGTCTCTTTTCAACCTCAATATTTTTTTCGTTTAAACTTGTTATCCCTGGTTTGATTAAATCAAATTCTTCGCTTATATATTTTTCTTTCTCTTTTATATTCTCCTCTATTGCTTTTATATTTTCCTCATATTTTTCAGAAAATCTTTTATGCTCTTTTAAGATAATCAGATCAAGATATACCAAAGCTGTAACTCCTAAAGCCATAAGCAAAAGAATCAGAAGCAATGCTGATCTATAAGCTTTATTCTCTTTTTTATCAGGTATCACTATCAATAATTCCTTCTTCTATTCTCTCTTCAAGTAAATCTATAAATTTATTCTCATATCCTTTTTCTTTTAACTCTCTAAATACTCTTTTTGCTTCAATATATTTATCCTGTAAAACAAAATTTACACTTCTTAGAAAAATTATTTCTCCTCTTAGCGGCCCAAGGATACTTGCTCTTTGGAGATATTTTTCAGCTTCTTCATAACAAAACTTATCCAGTTCTTCTTCTGCTAGAGCTACAAGCTGTTCTGCTGTTATCAATTTAAAATAGAGAACATCCAAAGGAGTATATTCAAATTTTTGAATTAAGGTTTCATACCCTTTTTTTGAAAGTTCTATTTCATATTCTCCAATTTTCTTAAAGTCAAGAATAAATCTCCCATGGACATCTGATTTTACGATTTCTTTTCCATTGACTTTTACAATAACTCCGCTCACCGGAATATTGTCATGGTCATAAATCATTGCATACATTATTCCACCACCTGTTACGATTCTTCCTTTGGTGTTATTGCACGATAAAGCAGAAATTGAGAATAATATAAAGAGTAGATAGAACACCAATACCCTAATGTGCATTTATAGTCTCATTCAGCATCATTAAGGATATACTTGTGTTCTTGTTTTTTTGATTCAGATTTTTAGTGATTTTATACTGATAGATTTCCGTAAAAATAATTTTTTAGCCTAAAGCTACATCTAAAATCATCATTACCAGAAATCCTGCCATAACGCCTAATGTACCCGAATGGGTATGTTCACCCAGATGAGCTTCGGGTATCAACTCTTCCACAACAACATAGAGCATGGCTCCTGCGGCAAAAGATAAAAGCCAGGGCATGAGAGGCGCTATCAACGAAGCCAGAAGTACTGTTATCAAACCAAAAACCGGTTCAACAGCGCCTGATAAACAACCCAAGCCAAATGATTTTCTGGCTGAGAGACCTTCCTGACGTAGCGGTAATGAAATTGCTGCGCCTTCAGGAAAATTCTGTATACCTATGCCCAATGCCAATGCTATGGCAGATGAATACATCACAGGATCGCTGTATTGCGCGGCTAAAGCAAAAGAAAGCCCTACAGCCATTCCTTCCGGAATGTTATGCAAGGTAACTGCAAAAATAAGTAATGTGGTACGTTTTGACTTTGTAACAGGGCCTTCCGGTACATCGGTAAAAGGGTGCAGATGAGGGATGATGTGATCCAATACCATGAGGAAGGCAATTCCAAGTACAAATCCTATGGCAGCAGGTATCCATCCAATCATTCCCCGCGCTTTAGCTTCCTCAATGGCAGGAATCAACAGGCTCCATATTGATGCTGCTATCATCACTCCTGCTGCAAAACCGAGGAATATCTGTTGAAATTTTCCCGGCATTGATTTACGAAAGAAAAAAACAGTTGCTGCTCCCATACAGGTCATCAGGAAAATAAATCCGAGTCCGCTGGCTGTCATTAAAAATGATGGCATAGAAACTGACTCCTCCAATGGTACACCCATTGAGACAATATCATCCATAGTCGCGTCTGGGGCCAGATATTTGTGGTTTTGTTATTTGAGGCCCTCCACAATATCAATGGATGCTACAATTTGAAACATCTACTTGCTGTGTTCATTTTTTATATCATTATATATGCTTTTTATAATATCATATAATAATTCAGTTGGTTTTTCAATAATAGGACCTAATTTATCCTTTGCTTCTTTGCAATAAGTGGAAGCAAGGAAAGCCTGCTTTCTCTCAAAATAAAACTTTAAAAATCCAATTAGATTATCTTTGTTTTTAATATTTAATAAATAAATATATACACGCTATTTTGTGATTGTAATTTTGATTCAAATTTTTGGTGATTTTATACTGATATATTTCCGTTTGCGAATGGACTTGGCAGGCATAATTATACTCATTTGTAATCCCAAAGCAGTAATAAGTTTTTGTATAGTTGCAAATTCAGGATTGCTGTTTTCAGACAGGGTCTTATAAAGTCCTTGCCGGCTGATTCCCATTTTATCGGCAAGGTCGGTCATATTGCGAGCGCGTGCAACATCTCCAAGGGCTCGGATGATTTCTGAGATATCTCCGCTTTCAAATGCCATTTTTAAATATTCAGAAATAAACTCCTCGTTATCCATATGTTTTATTATGTCCCATTTCTTAAGTTTTAAACTCATTTCTTAAACCTCTCTGGCAAGTTCAACTGCTTTTCTAATATCTGCTCGCTGATAGCGCTTATCTCCTCCACAGAGCAAAATTATTATCTTATTGTTTCTAATAACATAATAAAGACGGTACCCTGGGCCATAATCAATCCTCATAGCTCTTACTTCACCGGCTTCAATTTTCCAATCACCGAAGTTGCCATATTTTGCGCGATCAATGCGTTTGTCTATACGAGCTTTGGCCCTTTCGTCTTTTAGAGAAGAAAACCATTTTGTATAAATTCTGGTCATAAAGACCTGATATTCCACAATCACCGATTTTCTACCCTATAATGAATTGTAAACCATGGTTGACACAAAAGTCA
>WRCW01000148.1 GCA_009783755.1 Spirochaetaceae bacterium | reverse complement strand
TCCAAAGTCGATTCTTTTCCATAACTTGGTAAGGAACTCTTCTGAATCAGATACTCTTGATTCAAGCATTACAACATTTTTAATATAATACCCATCATTTTCAACAGTATCATCCAGTATTCCAACCCCTGCTTCATTAAAACATCCAGAAGCAATATCCCATTCATCTACTTTTACAGGGAACCATCTTTTATAGTATTCATCATAATATTCAGGATAAAATCCCTCATCCCCAAAAACCCACTCATAATAATAGATTCCATCGATATCAGAGCCAAGCGGCCTTGGAACATGGGAAAATCTGTATTTGCCTGTTCTGAAAAAGTAGTCGTCAAGTTTTTTTACAAGAGTATGCCTGAAGTATACATTGAGGCTGGAAAGTGTAGCTTTATTCTCAAGATTTTCAAATGTAATATCAGAACCGGGATTATTTATCTTGGCAAGATCTGTTCCTCTTGGGATCCTGCAGGCAGCAACAAAATCTTGTTCTGTTTTGATTATTCCGCCCAAACCAGGAAAAATATTTCTTATTTGAATATGCACTTCTGCGGAACCGCCAAATCCACCGCGACAAATTGTTTCTATTCCCATAATCTTAAGGTATTATATGGGATAGCTAGGGTCAAGCATATATAATTTTAAAAGAATGTTGTGGAAAATTAATATAGTTGGACTTATAATTGTTGATATATTGTCTTGAAATATCTTGACAGTATCTGGTAAATATTCTAATTTACTAGATTTTTGTATAATTTAAATCCTGTATAAGCAAAAATTTATATGGGAAAATCCAGGCCCCGCCTTCGGAGGATAAGAACTAGCCGAAGATGAGGTAAAAACTTGCCGGGATACATTTCATAAAAATGAGGAGTTTAATTATGAAAAGATTGATAGTAGTTATGGTGATGCTTTTAACTGCAGCAGCTCTTTTTGCGGGCGGAATTGAAAACAAGACCAACTTTAATGTTGGTTGGCTTATGAATATGAGTAAAAATACAGAAACTCAAAGGCCCGATGCTGTTTTTTTTAACCCAGCTGGAACAGCGTTTATGAAAGATGGGCTTTATGTTGATATTGGGAACCAATTTGTACTTAAAGATTATGAGCATAAAGTTACAGTTCCTCCAGCAGGATTTGGAACCTATAATGCAGATAATGTAACTTATCTCTATCCAAATGCAGAGATTGTGTTTAAGAAAGATAATTGGGCGGTTTTCGGAGCTTTTGGCGTTTTTGCAGGCGGCGGGCTTCTTGAATATACCAAAGGGACATATCTTACACAGGGGATGTTAGCTAATTATATGAATGTGGGAGCAACTCTTTCTGATCTTACACACTCTTTGGATGTTTATTCAGTTACTTTTGGCGAAATATTTGGTGGGGCTTATGCATTTGATGTTAAAGATATGAAAATATCTGTTTCTGCTGCAATAAGATTTTTACAGGGATCACAGAGCCTTGAAGCAAATCTTGATAAAGATCCAACAGGAGGTATGTTAACAGGAATACCAGGTATGCTTCCTCCGGTAACATCAAAAAAACTTCTTAACGCAGAATCTTCAGCTAATGGAATAGGGGGAATTTTTGGAGTACATTTCAAACCTATGGAAGATCTTGATATTGCAGTAACATACCAGACAATTACTAAAATGGAATATGAGTGGAGCAAAGCAGATGGTTCTCTTGCACCAATGGTTGCGGCGATGGGAATTGCAAAAAAAGGGAAATTTAAAAATGATCTGCCGGCAGTTCTGGGAGCTGGGGTAGGTTACAGAATAATTGAAGAACTTTATGCAAGTGTAAGTTTTACTTATTTCTTCAATAAACAAGCTGATAGTACTGGCGCATTTGGTGTAGATTATGATAATTCATGGGAAATTGGAGTAGGCGCAACTTATGATTATTCAGATAAAATATCTTTTAGCCTTGGTACTGCTTATTCAAAGCAGGGATTTGAAAAAGAAAAAAATTCAGCATTTGCTCCAAATCTTAACAGCTTTGCTATAGGTCTTGGAACATCCTTAAAATTTGTGAAAGATCTTACTATAGATATTGCAGGGTTTAAACCTTTTTATTTTGGAAAAGAATATGAGACAGATTTAGCAGGTAACCCTTTTAAAATGGATCTTGAGAAAAAAAGCATGTGGCTTATTGGTATCGGAGCTACTTATAAAATTTTCTAAAAAGACTAGTCCCGGTGAAAGCCGGGATTAATTTTAAGGTGTTGTTATGGCAGAAAAAAAGTCAGATGTTTACTTTATAGATATGAGCACAAGATCAGGTAATAATTTATTTGATAAAATAAAAAAACTTATCTTGTCTTCTGGTTTTAATGATCTTGATCTCAAAAAGAAATTTACTGCTTTAAAAATGCATTTTGGAGAACCTGGAAATTTTGCTTATATAAGACCTGTTTTTGTTTCAATCATTTCAGAGCTTGTTAAGGAAAAAGGGGGGATCCCATTTCTTACAGATGCAAATACCATGTACACAGGGCGCAGGGCAAATGCAGTGGATCATCTTGAATCTGCTGAAAAAAATGGTTTCTTGAGTGTTGTTACAGGATGTCCTGTAATAATTGCAGATGGCTTAAGAGGAACAGAATATAAAAATATAAAAATAAATCTTGAATACTGTAAATATGCCAAAATAGGAACAGCTATTGTAGATTCAGATGTAATTATCTCAATAAGTCATTTTAAAGGTCATGATATGACAGGCTTTGGCGGAGCGCTAAAAAATATAGGAATGGGAAGCGGATCAAGAGCAGGAAAGCACGATATGCACTCTCATTCAAAGACAACTATTAATAAGAAAAAATGTATCTCATGCGGAAAGTGCATTGAATCTTGTGCTGCAAAAGCAATCGAATTTGGCTCTGATGCAAAAGCGCACATATATGAAGATATATGTACAGGATGCGGGCAATGTGTCGCTGTCTGCAATAATGGCGCTGCGAATATGAAGAAAAATTCAGAAGTGGATATAGTTATAAAGAAAATAGTGGAATATAGCTATGCTGTATTAAAAGGCAAAAAGCATTTTCACATAAGCTTTATAATGGATGTTTCACCAAATTGCGACTGCTGGTCTCACAATGATGCTCCAATTGTACCAAATATAGGTGTTCTGGCTTCTTTTGATCCTGTTGCAATTGATCAGGCTGCTGCTGACCTTGTTAATAAAGCTCCTGCAATACCTGGTAGCCAGCTTGATAAAGCAGGATATAAATCAGGTGATGATAAATTTCTAACACTCTATCCCCAGAGCGACTGGAAGGGTGGAATAGAATATGCAGTTTCGCTTGGGCTTGGAAATAGTAAGTATAATCTTATAAAATTAAAGTGATTTTTTTAGATATAGTAAGCTAAAATTACAATAAGAATGTGTTTACTTTGTTAAAAAAGTCTTTTAGAATAGAATTGCTGCAGAAATTTAACTATAATATAGAGCTGTAGCAACTTATTTGTAGGTATAAAAAATATGTATGGAGGTTAAATAGTGAAAAAGATCTTGATTGTTTTACCTTTTCTTATCCTATTTCTTTTTTCATGTAAATCTGCTCCTGCTCCAACAGACCTTACGGACGGGACAACTGTTGCAGAGAAAGCAATGGATATAGCAACTGCAAAAGGCAGAGCTGTTGATGCTATGGATAAAGCAAAATCTATAAAAGCTGATGTAGCTGTAAGCGATGAGTACAACAGTGCTCTTGATGTATTTAATGATGCAGAAAAAGAAGCTCAAAGTGCAAGCAATCTGTTAGTTGCAACAGATAAGTATCTTGAAGCTGAAAGATTATTTCTTGCTGCATATGAAAGTGCAAGAGTCAAGAAAGAAGAGGCTCTAAGACAGCTTAATAAAGCTAAAGAAGATATCAGGCAACTTGAAAATGAGGCAGAAGCTTTTGATAAAGAACAGAGCGGAGAAGAACCTGCTCAAGATGACCCAGCTCAAGGAGTACCAGCCAGATGAAAAAAATAATTATATTTTCAATTTTTGTACTTTTTGCTGTATCTGGTGTTTTTGCTCAGGCATCATTACATAACAACCAGTATTATCGCCAGTCTGTTGAATTTGCAAGGATTTCACAGCAGTCTTTTGATAATGGCGAATATGACGAAGCTACTGAATATGCACTAAAATCTCAGGAATATGCAGCGCTTTCCAGGCAATATATAGCAGAACAGGTTCTGGCATTTAGGGCAAGAACAGCGCTCAATGCTGCAAAAGAGAGAATGGCTCTTGCTGACAGGTTAAACATCAAAAATAGAGACAGCGAGCTATATACTTCTGCATCAGGATATTATCAGGATGCAAACAGCAAATTTAATGAAAAAGATTATGAGAACAGCATTGCTGATTCCCAAATGGTTCTGGAACTCCTTAGTGAGATAGCTCCTGCAGCAGCAACTCCTGTTGCTAAAGAGGGAACTCTTGCTGCTACTTATAAAGTAAAACTTAATCTGCAGAAAAGAGATTGTCTTTGGAGAATTGCAGAGTTTGATTATATTTATGGCGATCCATTTAAATGGAAACATATTTATGAGGCAAACAAAAATACATTCCCACAACCAGAAAATCCAGGCCTTATCCATCCTGGAATGATTCTTAAAATTCCTTCACTAAAAGGAGAAGCAAGAAGCGGGGAAAGGTAAAAATTAGTTTTATAAAAAATAGAAAAGAGCTGCCTTTTGCCGCGACCCTTGGGAGTCGTTGTTAAAGCAGCTCTTTTTGTTTAGCCTTAATACTTAGATTATTCTGCCTGCAGGTTTGCTATAAAAGCGCGCACAATCATATTCTTGCAAACCAACTTCTCGGCAGGATGTTGATTTTTTAGCCCTTATCTTTGCTTGGTTTTTTACCGCTTAAAACAAGGAATCTTCTTCCATCATATTGCAGTTCAAAAACTTTAATTATTTTCTCTTC
>WRCW01000147.1 GCA_009783755.1 Spirochaetaceae bacterium | reverse complement strand
TTTATTATATCTGCAGCAATGAAAATCAGCGAAGTTTTCATAGTTAGTAGTTAGGTTTAAACTCGACATTCAGGTTACCAATCTTTTCCCTGTTCTCTCTTTTCTGTTGTATCCTCTATCCAAAACAGATTTTCTCTTGAAAACATTATATTAAGCAGTTTTTGCACACCCTCTGTTTCTTTATTATCAGTCGGCAGGATATAATTTACGCTATCTTCCTTTCTTTTATTATCTTCATCCATCAATAAAAGCGCAAGCTCCAGATTCTGGATCAATTTTATATCATTATTATTAATGAGAATGGCATTCCTGAATAAACCAGCTGCTTTTTCATAATCTCCTTTTTGAAAAGCAATAATACCCAGCTCACAATTAATTCTGTATTTAAGCTCACTATCGTTATCTGCATTAATAGAGAGGAATTTAAATTCCGCAGCATCAGCTTCTCCTATTTCTCTGTATAGCGAAGCAATATTATATTCAACATATTTCTTGTATTTATTGTTTTCTATATCAGCAGATGCTTTTCCAAAAACCATAAGAGCTTTATCTGTTTTTCCTTTTTCAGAGAGGTAAATAGCTGAAAGATTTTCATAACAGGCTTTCAAATAATTGCTGCTGCATGATGAGAAAAAAGAGATTGAAAAAATAAGAATTATACAATATTTTGCCATTTGATTCCCCGGAGAAACAATGCTATAAGAAAAATAATAAAGCCTGCCAATGAAAAAAACAACGAGAAACTATATTCTGTTGAATCATTTTTATAAGACAATGAAACAGACATACTTAAATCTTTTATGGAAATCATAGAGCTGTCTGGTAATTTATTAATAGTATTTATCATTTTCATATCTGGAACAGATATCACATCCCTGTCAGGAACAGGAGAACCAGATTTTTTATCTGGCGGGATTATATAAAGAGAAATATTGTTTTTAATAATATTGTCTGAAATTATATTTTTTAATCTTTGAAAACTCCCTTTTTCAGGTTCTTCTCCATCTGTAAAAAGATATAATCTTTTATCTGTATTTTCATGCTCTGGAAATGATTCAACTGCTTTTAAAAGCCCTCTGCCTATATCAGTACCTGTTTCTGAATATAGATCAGGTGAGAGATTTAAAATAACATCTATTACACTGTTTTTATTGCCTGTAAGAGGAAGCATTGTAAATGCATTTCCCTTGAAAACAACAATGCCGAATCTGCCATCTTTTGCAGCAACCAGGGCAGTTGCTGCTTTCTTGCTTTTTTCCAGTCTGCTTAAATTATCTCCATCATCTGCAAGCATGCTCTGTGATATATCAAAAAGAAAAATCGTATCTTTTACAAAAAATGGCTTATTCGATATTACGTCTCTTTTTTTTGAAATTACATAAGGAGAAGAAAGGGCAATAATAAAAAAAAGCATACTTAAAGTATAAAGAGAAATAATATATAGCTGCTTTATCCTAAAAATTGAAGCTGCTTTATTTTTTCCTCTATAAAAAGAAATAGTATAAAAAAAATTGGTTTTCACTTTCAATTTGCGAAGTTCAAATATAAAAAGGAATATGGGAATAAACAAAAGGAGAAGAGCTATTGGGTTTTTCATGCCATTAACTCCCTTAACACCATAATTTTTAAAAACATAGCTATTAAAAGAATAAAAAAACCTGGTATAAAAAAATAACCCGACAGATCTTTTTTTATAAAAAAGATTTCAGTTTCTTCTTTTCCTGTTTTAAGACTTGCAGTTATCCTTCCTATTGTTTCTTTTACAGGATTTTCAAGAAAATAGCCTCTCCCATTTTCAGCAATTTTCTTTAATATTTCAGGATGATAACTTCCGGAAATTCTTGCAGTTACTCTATCGTGAAGAGCTGTATCTATTATAATGGTTTTTTCACTTGTTATATTGCCGATTGCTATACAGTTTATTCTTATATCCAGGTTTGCTGCCATAATAGAAGCATCCAAAGGGGAAAGTTCTCCGTAATTTGCGCCTCCATCGGAAATAAGTATAATGCTCTTTTCTTTTTGTTTTGAATCTTTAAGATAATGGATCGCTGTCCCGATCGCTGTTCCTATGGCAGTAGCTTCCCCAAGATCCATGATATTTGCCTGTTGAAGTCTATGAAGAAAACTTTTTCTGTCTGGTGTAGGAAGAACCGAAACAACAGAATCGCTTCCAAAAAGAATAAGACCAGGGTAGTCATTTCCAGAATTCATGACAATATATTCAGCAGCTTCTTTGGCTTTATCAAGCCTTGTTCTGCTGCCTGCAGGACTGGCTACATCTTCTTCAATAGCCATGCTTGGAGAAACATCCAGCAGTATAAAAAAATCATTACCTGCTGAAAGATGTTTTATATCTTTCTTTACAACTTCCGGAGCTGAAAAAGAAAAAGCAATCAGAAGAAGCGATACCCAAAAGAAAAAATTTGTAAAACCAATCAAAATATTTCCTTTGCTATACCAATGTTTTGTTCTATGGCTTTTTATATAATATTTATCAGGAGAAGATAATATTACACCTCCCCGATTCTTTCTTTTATATGAAAACCAGATGACGAATATAACAACAGGGATCAACAAGAGCATTACAGGGTTTTCAAATATCATATTTTTCCCTCCCCTGCAGCTCCTTCATACATTAGCGCAAAATCATAAATAGTTGTGGATGCTTCTGAAATTATTTTTGAATCTGCAATGCCATTTCCAAAGCGGACAAAGTCAAGAAAAACAAGCTCTTGCGAAGGAGCTTTTGGATATGCAGTAATTATCTCTCCTGTAGTGAAGCAAGTTGTTTTTTTACTTGTGGCAATTTCCAGATATTCCTTTAATAACTTTATGAATCTTTTTATATAATCAGTTTTTTCATATTTGCTTAACCTGAAAATCATTTTTGACATCTTTTTAAGCAAGCGCTTTCTCTTAAATGTATTACTTTGTAGAAAAACTGTTTTTCTTATTTTTTTAGGAACTATTTTAATTACATAATAAAATAAAAATAAAAATAAAACTAATAATGTAAAACCTGCTGCAAAAAGGAGTTTTGTCCATGGCAATAAAACTTTTCCCCCAAGAACAGCCAGTGAATTTGTATTTCCAAGTTTTGATTTTACAGAAAGAGGAATCCCTGAATAGATTTTATCTCCTATTTCAAAATCAGGAAAAGCAGACAGAGAGGGATCCAGCGGCATAAACCAGATAAGTATTTCATTTTCCTCATGATTTATTTTAATCTCTTCTACATAAAACCACTGATTATTTTTAATTGATATTGTTTCCCTGTCTGATGATACCAGGTCGTCAGCAAGTTTGATTCTTGTAAATCCTTTTTCACCTGTTCCTATGGAAGCTGGATTTACTGTATAACTTAAAACAGTTCCTCTTGATGCCTGGGAATAAGATTGCGAAAGAGA
The DNA here is from genome assembly GCA_009783755.1 of Spirochaetaceae bacterium. Lineage (GTDB taxonomy): Bacteria > Spirochaetota > Spirochaetia > CADAEX01 > CADAEX01 > WQTU01. The sequence goes on along the minus strand of WRCW01000147.1, from coordinate 1,553 downwards.
TATTGTAGTTAAGATAAACAGAAGCAAAAATATTTTTCTCATCTTTTCCTTAACTTAAAAAAGGTGTTTATTTTTTCAACGATATTATCGTTTGTAGATATATCAACAAGAGGTATGCTAAACTTTGCTGCATCTGAAAAATCTTTATCGCTGTTTTCTATAACAGAAGGACTCTTAACAGAAGAAACTCTTTCTGACACTATGTGGTCTGTTATTTTTCTTTTTAAATAAAAATAGCCGCAAGGATCATCTCCTTCAGATTCATATGAAAACAAATTTGGATCTTCTATTTTCGCAGAAGGCACTTTTCCCGAATCGTCTATTATACGAAAAATAGCAGTTTCAGCTCTTGAAGAAATCTGTAAAAGAGTTTGCCAGGGGATATCGTATTCCATATCTGAAATTATTATACATATTCCCTTTTTTCTAAAACTTTTAGGTAGTGCTCTGCAAGCTGCTTCAAGGTCAGAACCTTCACTCATGGGCATGGAATCTATTATTTTTTCTGCTATGGAAAAAATATGACCTCTCCCTGAGGCTGGCATTACTGTCTCTTCAACCTTTCCTGAAAAAAGAATAGCTGCTGTCTTATCCCGGCTTGAAGCAGCAGATAGTCCAAGTATCGCAGCTGCAACAGCAGCTGTTTCCAGTTTTGTTTTTCTTACAGGATAAAGAGATCCTCCGCTCCCCATAGATTCGGAAACATCTACAATAAGATAAAGTTCCAGCTCTCTTTCTTCCTGCATTACAAGGGTATATGGCCTTCCTGTTCTTGCAAAAGCATTCCAGTCAATGAGCCTGAAATCATCTTCATCTGAGTACTCCTTGATCCCTTCCAGTTCTATTCCATTTCCTCTGTATGCAGAGACATAGAAGCCGGCAGAGTTTCCGCTCAGACGTTTTCTGATCACAATCTCAATTTTTTTTATTTCAGAAAGAATTTCTTTCTTGTTCATTTTATGGAGTTTTTACAGTACCAAGTATGGTAGAAACAATAATATTGGAATCTGCCCCTTCTGCTTCTGCTTCGAAGCTTCTTATTATCCTGTGCCTTAAAATATCAGGAGCAATTTCTTTTACATCATCCGGAGTAACAAATTGACGTTTTTCAAAAAGCGCTTTTAAGCGGGCACATCTCATTATTCCTATGGATGCTCTGGGCGATGCGCCAAATTCAATATACTTATTTTTTTTCCTTGTCTCTCTTACAATATCAACAATATATTTTTTTATATCATCGCTTAAAATTATACTTTCTGCAGCTTCTGAAAGCTTTGCAACTTCTTCATGTGAAATTTTATCTTTGAATACAGGGAATGTTTTTTCTTCTTTATCATGCAATGAAAGAATTTTTATCTCAGAATCATGCGAAGGATAAACTGTATCCAGTTTCATTAAAAATCTGTCTAACTGAGCTTCCGGCAGTCTGTATGTCCCTTCCTGCTCTATAGGGTTTTGGGTTGCAATTACAAAAAAATTATCCGGGAGCTTAAGTGTTGATTCCCCTATTGTGACCTGCCGTTCTTCCATTGCCTCAAGCAAGGCAGACTGAA
>WRCW01000146.1 GCA_009783755.1 Spirochaetaceae bacterium | reverse complement strand
CCTCATGTTAAAGACAGAAATTTACCAAAAATGGAAATAACAAGCAGAGATAATGAATTCTACAAAACCCTTCATGTAAAAGAGCAGGAAACTTTCGACAACATGTTTACCATACAAAACAGAGTCAACTGGGAACGCTATATAAAAGAGGTAAGATCTGGTGTAAAAAAATGCAATATTACTCTGCTTAAAAAAATCAAAAAATATGGATATGGTTTTAAAGAAGATCCTGATGCTCTTGATGAGCCATATAAAAACCCTTCTCTTATAATCACAGGCAGGCAGGATCTTTCCGTGGGATACAAAGATTCATTTTCGCTTATCGAAAAATATCCCAACTCTGATTTTGCAATACTCGATGGAGCTGGACACATGCTTCAGATTGAGCAAAAAGAAATATTCGACCAACTTGTTTTCAAATGGCTTTCAAGATTAAAGTAATTTCGATATGGAGGTTCTTATATGGTGAAAAAACTATCTGTAATAATTTTAATACTCTTTCTTCTATTTTCTTTTTCATGCAAAAAAGCAGAACAAACTGTACGGATAAATTCTGAAAAAGTATCTGCATTTACAGGTGGCATCATATCTCCAACAGAATCCATTAAGGTTGTTTTTATTGATGCTTATGATACTACAAAACCTGTTATCCAGGATCTGTTTCAGCTAAAACCAGCAGCACAAGGAAAAATATCCTGGGAAAATGAGTGGACATTGGTTTTTACACCATCAAAACCTTTAAAGCCAGAAACCAGGTACCAGGCAATAGTCGATATTTCAAAAATATCTGATAAAGAAATCGCTCCATTTTATTTTGAATTTGAAACTCAGGTTCCTCTGCTTGAAGTAGACCTTGATTCAATAAAAATAGATGAATCAGGAATGGTTTTGATATCAGGATCATTAACTACAGATAAAAGGATACCAATAACTCAACTGGAACGAATAGTAAGCTCCAAAGAACTTGGAAAAATTGAGTGGAATCACAAAGAAGGTATTCATCATTTTACTTTTAATCCAATAGAGCGAAAAAATAAAGAACAGAAAGCTCTGGTGAAATGGAATGGCAGCCATATCGGATCAAAAGAGAAGGGAGAAATATCTGTTCAAATACCAAAGTCAAAACAATTTGAAGTCCTGGATATTAAACAGCTTGGGAAAGAAACTCTTGAAGTTACATTTTCATCTCCTTTAAAAAACAATCAGGATTTAAGAGGGTTTGTATCAATATCTGGCAATACAGATATCCGTTATTCAATTGACGGCAACATAGCAAGAATTTACGGGAACGATCATTTTTCAAATGGTGCAGAACTTGTCATAAAAGATCTTACAGATATTCATGGAGAAAAGTTATTTAACCCTGTTTTTTATAGAGTAAGTGAAAATTGGGAAATGCCAGAAGTTCGTTATGCAAAAACAGGGAGCATCCTCCCCACAACCCAGGGATCTGTAATGGTTGTGGAAACACGCAATATTTCAGGTATTATGGTTGAAGCTTTTGAGATTTACGGTAATAGCATACTTCAGTTTCTGCAAGTCAACAGCTTGAGCGGAGCAAGAGAGCTTAACAGAGTCGGAGAACCTGTATGGACAAAAAGTTTTGACCTCCCATGGGAAGCTTCAGATAAAAACAAGTGGATAAGCCACGGGCTTGATCTTTCAGACTTTGCTAAAAAGTATCCTGACAGCCTTTTCCGCATACGCATCACATTCAGGAAACACCATATACATTATGAATGCACAAACAGCCATTCTGATTTCTCCAACCTGCAGTTCCCTGATGATACCTTTCCCCGCATAGTTACTGACTATTCGGATGATTCAAGTTACTGGGAATATTCTGAAGTCCCAAATTATTCATACGACTGGTACAGATACAGAAAAGATCCATGCCATCCTGCATATTACTCGCAATATTCTGATCATGATATTACAGTTGGAAAAAATGTTTTAGTCTCTGATCTTGGCCTTACAGTAAAAAAGAGCACTTCAGGCAATTGGCTTGTTACGGCAAATGATATCAGAACAACAGCGCCTGTTGAAAATGCACAGCTTGAGTTTTTAAATTATCAGGGGAGAGTTTTAGAAACTTTAAAAACAGGTAAAGATGGAACAGCTGTGTCTAAGCTTTCCGCAGCTCCTTCGTTTCTTTTTGCAAGAGGCGCATCGAGCCGCGCATTTCTAAGACTTAATGATTCCTATACACTCGCAACAAGCCATTTTGATATCTCCGGCGACAAACCAATATTTGGCATTAAAGGGTTGATATATGGGGAAAGAGGAGTATGGCGTCCGGGCGATAATATATATCTTACATTCCTTCTTTCTGATTTACAAAACACTTTGCCCAAAAATCATCCTGTGCTGTTTGAACTCGAAGATCCGCAGGGTAGAATTGCCGAGACCAGAACATTTACATCTTCTGTAAATAATTTTTATGCCATAACTACTGCTACAAAAGAGAATGATCCAACAGGCGACTGGACAGCCCGCGTTAAAGTAGGTGGAAGCAGTTTTGAAAAAAATCTTAAAATCGAAACAATCATGCCCAACAGACTTAAAATAGACCTTGAGTCAGGAAATAAAACTTATCTTGATACATCCTCTACTCCAATGACTCTGGATGTATCCTGGCTGCATGGCGCAAAAGCTCCTAATCTTAAAACTGATGTGTCTGTAGTTTTTGCAGACAAAGAGACCTCTTTTCCTGCTTACAAAGATTATTCATTCCGCGATCAATCAAGAGTGGTCTCTTCTGAAAGGCATGTTCTGTTCGAGGAAAATCTTGATCAAAATGCCAAAGCCCAATTCAACATAGACCTTTCTCCTGGTGATTCTGTTCCTGGAAAACTTTCAGCAAGATTTCTTACTCGTGTTTTTGAACCTTCGGGAGTATTTTCTTCAGAGCAGATAACGATGGAGTTTTCTCCGTATAACCGGTATGTTGGAATCAAGCTCCCCAAGGGAGATGCTGCAAGGAATATGCTCCTCACAGATACAGACCATAAAGCAGAAATTGTGCTTCTTGATTCTGAAGGCGCTCCAATAAAAGGGGAAGTGCAGCTTGAGTGTTCATTGTATCAACTCAAGTGGCGATGGTGGTGGGAAAAAGGCTCTGAAGAAGCCGCAGAATTTTCAAATGCTTTATCAAGAACTCCGATATTGAAAGGGACAATAGTTGCAAAAAGCGGCAAAGCTTCCTGGAATTTCCGTGTAAATCATCCTTCATGGGGACGCTATCTTATTCTTGTGCGCGATGCAGCAGGCGGACATGCAGCAGCAGAGATCGCATATATTGACTGGCCAGGTTGGGCAGGAAGAGCGCAGGATGGACAACAGGGAGCAGCTGCAATGCTTACCCTTACAGCAGGGAAATCCTCATATAAACCAGGAGAAACTATTTCTGTCTCTTTTCCTTCAAACAAAGAAGCATTAGCAATGGTTGTTATTGAAAAAAGCGGGGAGATAGTACGAAAGGAATGGATCGAGTGCAAAGATACAATTACAAATTATGAGTTTAAAGCAGATCCTTCCATGAGCCCCAATATATATGTCCATATATCTCTATTCCAGAAACATCTTCAAACTTTGAATGACCTCCCCATAAGGTTGTATGGAATTATTCCTGTTACAATAGATGACCCTGCAACAGAACTTCGTCCGCAGATTATTTCATCGGAAACATGGGAGCCTTCTTCAAAAGTTTCTTTTACAGTTAAAGAAGAAACCGGAAGACCAATGACATATACTGCCGTAGTTGTTGATGAAGGACTGCTTGGCCTTACAAGGTATAAAATGCCCAATCCAAGAAGTATATTTTATAGAAAAGAAGCTTCATTCTTAAAAGCATGGGATCTTTATTCTGAAATAATGGGGGCTTATTCCGGCAAGCTGGAAACCTTACTTGCAATTGGAGGCGGCGATGATGAGATTGATTCTTCTGCAAAAAAAACAGAACGGTTCAAGCCTGTAGTATTTTATTTTGGACCATACGAACTTGCTGCAGGTCAGTCAAAGACAGAAGTTTTTGATATGCCGCAATATGTAGGGGCAACAAGAATCATGGTTGTTGCTGCCGCATCTTCGCCTGCTGCCGCATCTTCGACTGCTGCTGCATCTTCATCTGTTGCTGCATCTCCATCTAATGCTTCATCTTCACCTGTTGCTTCACAACAAAAAAATAGCCAAACAGCTTATGGTATTGCAGAACGCTCTGTGCTTGTAAAATCAGATCTTATGGTTTTAGGAACTGTTCCGCGCATTCTTTCTCCTGATGATGAAATTGTAATACCTGTTTCGGTTTTTTCTTATGCAGAAGGAAAAAGAAGTGTAAAAGTAGATATAAATATAGAAGGGAATTTAACTCTTACTCCCAATACCTCAAAGTCTATTAATGTAGATTTTGATAAACCCGGAGATAAAATTGTCGAGTTTAAGGCTAAAGCTTCATCTTTGCCGGGAATTGCAAAAATAAAAATCTCAGCTTCTTCCAAGGGGATCAAAGATGCTGCTCATGAAACAGCGCTTGAAGTAAGGTCTTCTGCAATTCCTGTAACCAAAGCACTAACAGAATTATTGGCGCCAAACAGCGCATGGGAACAAAATTTTTTACTGCCTGGAAGAAGTGGTACAAACAGTGTAGTTCTTGAGCTTTCAAGAATACCCCCAATTGCTCTTGAATCACGGCTTGGTTTTTTGATCCAATACCCTCACGGCTGTCTTGAACAGACAACCAGCGCTCTCTTCCCTCAGCTTTATCTAAACAAGGTGCAAACCCTAAGCGATGATGAGCTAAAAAAAGTTACATCAAATATTGCTATTGGTATTGAAAAGTTATCTAGCTTTCAGGTTTATAATGGGGGATTTATTTACTGGCCGGGCAATAGCGATATAAATGACTGGGGAACAAGTTATGCAGGCCATTTCCTTGTAGAAGCGCAGCGCAGCGGATATGCTGTGCCAAAAACCCTGCTTGAAAACTGGATTAGCTTTCAGAAAAAGAAAGCTGCTGCATGGGCAGGCAGAGATGAACAGGAACTT
>WRCW01000145.1 GCA_009783755.1 Spirochaetaceae bacterium | reverse complement strand
GTAAGTATAACAAGAGCAAAAAAAGAACTATATATGACCTGTTGCCGCAGTAGAAGAATTTGGGGAAAAACCAACTACTTTTCTCCTTCTCGTTTTCTTGCCGAGGTTCCGGAAAATCTTGTTATTTTTAAAGGATTTAATGGAGGATCTTTTTTTTCTGAAGAATTAAAAGAAGGAGATGTTGTTTACAGCAAAGATTATGGGAAAGGGCAAATTGTAAAAAAATGGGTAAGCAGAAATGAACCAGTTGTTGTTGTAATATTTGAAAGCGGAAGAACTGCTCAGTTTTTACTTAATTATAGTAATCTTGAAAAAATAAAAAACAATTGTTACTGATATTTTAAAATAGGTGTATAATTATATAAGCGCTTTATTAACACCAGGTATTATACTGAACGCCTGCCCAGGGGCAGACCTTTTAAATGCAGGAGGAAAGTAAAATGCAGGAAAATGTTGAGAAATATTTAAAAATTTTAAAATTAGAGATGGATGACCTTATAAAAGGGATAGAAGATGGAGAAGTTCTTTTAGCTAAACGTTTGGAGGAACGGGAAATAAGAGATTTTGTTTTTCTTGAAAATCTTTCAGTATTTAAAATGGAACTTATGGGTTTTAAAGCAATGGAAAAAGAGCTTGATACAAAAGCAGAAAATGCAAAAAGTGTTGAGGATTTTATGGATGATCTTGATGAGTTTGTAAAAAAAAGAGTAGAAGATATGGGTTTTCCCAAAGTAGTATATGAACTGATCAAGAGAAAGCTTGAAAAAACAGCGAAGATACAAACAATTACCTAAGTCATAGTATGTATGAATTTTTGGAAAAATCTTTCCCATTAATAAAAAGAGTACGCGGTTACAGACTGTATACTAATAATAATGAAAAATATCTCGATTTTTATCAGGAAGGGGGAAAAGCAATTCTTGGTAGCAAGCCGCGCGGTTTTTCTCTTGCACTTAAAAATGAAATAGAAAAGAGTAATTTTTATAACTATCCTTCAGGGTATTTAAGAAAAATAGAAAAGGGTATTTCAAAGTTAGCAGAAGAATGTTCTGTAAATATTTCTTATTTCAAAACTGAAGAAGAAATGTGTAGATCTGTTTCAGAAAAAGAAGGGAAAAAATATTCTCTGTGTAAGAATATTGATTGCGATCATGATGTTTTGGGAAAAAATAATTCTCAGACTCAATCTTCTGCCGGGGTGATCCGGAGTCAACAGGCAACTGGATCTTCTGGCGGACTAATTTATTCATGGTTCCCTTTTTGCGGCAGTTCATTAAAACACTATTTGAATAATTTTACTTATGTCTTACCTGTGTTTCCTTTTCCTGGAGATATTGCGCCGATAGTTTTACTTTCTTCAAATATTTGCATAAAAAATAATTATATCCCTTCGCCTGTTGTATTATCTGGGCTTAATAATATAATTTATAATATAATCAGGTTTTTGGAAGAAGTTCCTTATATCCACTGGAGAGAATATACATCTATGTTTAACAAAATCTGGAGGGCAAAAGGGCCATATCTTATTCCTGTTTATAAAAAAGAAGTTCATGAATTGATCTTTAAAAATTTTCTTAAAAACAAAATTTTGATTCAGCCTTGTTTTGGTCAAATGTCTGTTCTTCCTGCAGAAATATCAGAAGGGGAGAGGATATTGTTTTTGGATACAGCCTATAACATTATAAGGAGTCTTACTGATGGATGAGCAAGTTGTTTTAATACTTATAGATAATATTCTCGCAGGTGTTGCTGCATTTTTAGCAATTGTTGTATGGGTAAAAACAAGAGATATAAGCTGGGTTTTTATAATTCTTTCAGTTTTAGGATTTTATATTTCTATAATTTATAAAACGCTATTGCTTTTTGGAATAGTAGTTTCTCATTCTTTTATTGGAATCAATATTGGCGAGATGATATTTAATTATATACCAATATTATTTATGATAACTGCACTTACATTAAAAGCTCTTAAAAATATGAAAAGATAATTATCTTTCTATTGTAGTTCTGTTGATTTATAATAACAAATTACCCAATCAAAATTTAAGGACATGAAAAGGTAGATTTTTCTATTTGGGTTCTGCTGATTTATAATAGTAAATTGTTCAATTAAAATCTCAAAATTCGAAAGAAGATCAATCTTGCTGATCCTCTTTTTCAACTCTTCTGCCAAAGATTTGCTCTGTTTTTATATGTTTGAATCCCATATGTTTATAAAAAGCGTGTGAATCTATTCTTGTTATATCTGAAGATATTTTAAAAGAAATGCACCCTTTTTCTCTTGCCCATTCTTGTGCTTTTTCAATAAGTTTTCGCCCTATTTGATTACCTCTGTAGTTTTTATCTATAAAAACTCCCAAAATATTACATGCTTTATCTGAAAAAATAAAATTGCTGATTTCAAGCTGGACCCATCCTACGATCTTGTTTTCTTCATTTGCCGCAGCTATAACCCCTATGTTGCTATTTTTTATAAGCTCACTTATCCTTTCGGAGAATTTTTCATAACGTATCTTATATCCAACTTCAGCAGACATTTGAACCATCTTTTCAATATCTTGCTTTTTTATATCTCTAAACTGAATATCCAATTTTCCCCCCTTTTTCCGGGCTTCTTTCGGTTCTTTTTCAGAAAGATTTGGAAAGATAAGTAAAATTACCAGAATTTGTTGCATTTTAGCAAGTATTATTCAAAAATATGTTAATTTAATCTTCTTTCAATACCTGCCTCTTGACTAAAAAGCTATTTCAGGCAATTCTTTTAACTCCATATAGTTAATCCGCATGACAGATTTCTATGTGCGTTCTGTATTATCCCCGTTCTACAGTATGGCAAGAGAATTTGGTTGTGCAAAAATATAAAAAAAGGGCAGATAAATGAAAACGATTTTTTTGAAGCCAAAAGATGTTGAAAGAAAATGGTATGTAATAGATGCTGAAGGAAAGGTGCTTGGAAAAGTAGCTGTTAAGGCTGCAAATCTTGTTAGAGGCAAACATAAACCATGTTTTGTTCCGCATCAGGAAATTGGCGATTATGTTATTATAGTAAATGCTGAAAAAGCAATGGTGACAGGCGGAAAAGAAAAGAAAAAACTATATTATCACTATTCAGGCTATGCAGGTGGTCTTAAGGTAAGTAGTTATGAAAAAATTCTTGCCAATAAACCAACTTACCCGCTGGAAAGAGCTATTAGAGGAATGCTCCCAAAAGGAGCTCTTGGAAATCATTTATACAGGAATGTAAAAGTTTATGCAGGAGCAGAACATCCTCATAAAGCTCAGAACCCTGAATTAATAGAGTTATAATAGGAGATAATAAGTGGAAAAAAATCTTGCACTAGGAACAGGAAGAAGAAAGACTTCTATTGCCAGAGTTTATCTTAGAAATGGAAAAGGCAGCATTGTTATCAATGGTAAGCCTGCAGAAAATTATTTTCCAAATCCTGAACATATATATACTGTTAATCAGCCTCTGTTTGTTACAGGCAATGAAGGAAAATTTGATATTTATATTAATGTTAAGGGCGGAGGAGTTGGCGGTCAGGCAGGCGCTTGCAGACATGGGATTTCCCGTGTTCTTGTACAATTTGATGCAACCAATACTTCTTCATTAAAAGCTAATGGATTTCTTACAAGAGATTCAAGAATGGTTGAAAGAAAAAAATATGGAAGAAGAGGAGCAAGAAGAAGGTTCCAATTCTCAAAGCGTTAATACTATTACTGAGATCAAAGAAAGAGGAGCTTTTATTGGGATTACCCTATCAAACGGTTCCTCTTTTTTTATTTTCCCTGAGGATTATACTCAGTTGGATTTAATGCCGGATAAAGTATTATCTGCAGAGTTATTAAAAAAAATTGAATTTTTAAATAACATTTCTCTTACTTATAAAAAAGCGATAAATATCCTTTCATTTGCTCCAACAACACGATTTCTTTTAAAACAAAAACTTTTAAAAAAGGGTTTTGATGATATTTCAATAACTAAAACTATTGAGAGGTTATCTGAAAAAAAGTTGATTGATGATAAAAAATTTGCTGCAAGTTGGGTCTCTTTACGGTTATCAAAAAATCCTGAATCCACTTTTATTCTTAAATCCAACCTTCTAAAAAAAGGGGTGGATAGGGAAACAGCAGAAGATGTTTTAAAAGATTTGACTCCGGACAGCGATCTTTATATAGAAAGTTTTAAAAAAGCGCTTTCAAAGCAGCTTAGAAAAAGCAGCAGGCCAACAGAAAAGATAAAAATGTCGCTTGTAAGAAAAGGGTATCCAATATCACTGATCAATAAATATTTGGACAATTAATTATTTTTTTGTGGGGAGAATTAATATATAATTATATATATTAAATACAGTACGCTGATCTTAAAGGAAGGTATTTTATAATGTTGGGAGTAGTTAAATCAGATGGCTATTTAAAGCCATATTCAACTATAATAGAAAAAAGATATAAAGATTATCTTTCTTTAAAAAAAAGAATTACAGGAGACAGGCCTCTTTCTGCATATGCATGCGGGCATCTCTACTATGGGGTTCATAAAGAAGGGAAAAATATTATTTTCCGGGAATGGGCTCCAAATGCTTCGGAAATTTATTTGATATCAGATTTTTCAAACTGGAAACCTCACCCTGATTATAAATTCCAAAAAATAGCAGGGACAGAAAACTGGGAATTCATTGGCAAAAATAGTGTTATAAAAGATAAAATGCTCTACAAGCTATATATCAAATGGCATGGCGGAGAAGGGGAAAGATTCCCCTCTTATGTTACAAGAGTAGTGCAAGATGATGTTACAAAAATATTTTGTGCTCAAATATGGTTCCCAAAACAAAAATATAAATGGCGCAATGTTGCTCCTGTATCTCCCAGAAAGAATTCTCCGCAACCTCTTCTGATCTATGAAACACATATAGGGATGGCTCAGGAAGAAGCTAAGGTTGGATCATTCTTGGAATTTGAAAATAAAATTCTCCCTTTGATAAAAAAAGCAGGTTATAACGCAATACAATTTATGGCCCTTACGGAGCATCCGTATTATGGATCATTCGGATATCAGGTTTCAAATTTTTTTGCCCTTTCTTCAAGATTTGGAACACC
>WRCW01000144.1 GCA_009783755.1 Spirochaetaceae bacterium | reverse complement strand
TGACTATGGCGGAGGGGTTCCACCCGTTCCCATCCCGAACACGGAAGTTAAGCCCTCCTGCGCCGATGGTACTGCTTTTCGTGGGAGAGTAGGTCGTTGCCAGACTTTTTTTTATTAATTACCTTGACTACATCCATAGGCTCCCATAGCTATAAATAAAAAAAACCTACCTGCTACCAGGTAGGTTTTTTTATCACTTTTTCAATTTATTAAAGTTAAATTTTATTAAGTGCGCTGTCAGGTGTTTTGCCTGAAATAACCTTTTTTATATTTTCAAGAAAGAAAGCATATCTTTTTTTATGAAATTTAAGCCCATCTGGCATTCCTGCTGTATGGGGAGTTAATATAACATTACTAAGGTTGCGCAATTCACTATCTATCGCTAATGGTTCTTTTTCAAAAACATCAAGACATGCGCCTGCAATGTCATTATTTTTTAGAGCAGATATTAGTGCTTTTTCGTCAATAATTGGTCCTCTGGCAGTGTTGATAATAATAGCATCTTTTTTCATTTTTTTAAAAATATCGTTATTGATCATATGTTTTGTTTTATCATTTAGAAAAATATGAACTGTTATTATATCTGATTTCGAATATATTGTTTCAAGGTCTACAAATTCAATATTCTCTGTTGTATCAATTTTTCTAAGATCATATCCAAGCACTTTCATTCCAAAAGTATTACAGAATTTTGCAACATTCTGTCCTATTGCACCAACACCAATAATTCCTATTGTTTTGCCTGAAAGTTCTGATCCTTTGTAAGAAAGTTTTTTCTCATCTTCATTGGTTTTCATATAATTATCTAGATAATGGATATTTTTATACCATGAAAAAATGAATGCCATAACATGTTCAGCTACAGCAACAGCATTTACCCCTGCAGCATTTGAAACCCAGACCCCTCTTTTTGTACATGCTTCAATTTCTACATTATCAAATCCTGCCCCGGTTTGTACAAATTTTAATTTTTTTGCTTTGGAGAGAAAATCATGATCTACTTTGATGTGTTCGGGAATAACAACATCAGCATCTTCCAGACTTGAATGGGCTTCTTCCGGAGTAACGATATCTATTTTCCAATCATTAGGAAATTCTTTAGAAATAATCTTTTTTGAAAAATCTGTAAAATAACCAATAATTACTATCTTCATTTAATTTTCCTTATCTACAATTATTTAAACCATGCTTCCTGAAATACTCTTTTTATATTCCCAAGGACAAGTTCATAAGGTTCTCCGTCGTATGCTCCTACTTCAAAACTGATTACAGGACGCCTGGTTGGCTTTGGCTTTTTAAAAAAACCAATATCGTCCAGAGTATTAATAAATTTAGCAAGCTCATTAACACCGATTTCAGAATCAGGAACATTAAAAGGAATATGCTTGTCGCCAAAGTAAGGTTTTGACTGGTCTTTAACATAAGAATTCCCAATATGAACATGTGTTAGATAATCTTTACCTTCCCATAAAGCTTTATAAGGATCTTCCTGCATTACAGGAAAATGTCCTTGATCAAACAGAAGTCCAAAATTACTGTATTCATTTTTTACTTCTCTCATGACTTTAATTGCATCGTTAGTTGGTCCAAGAAGATATTTTCTGTCAAAATATCTGTCGCCTGTTTCTACTGATATCGTAAGCTCGTAATTTTTAGCTTTTTCCTGTGCATATTTGCAAAGTTGCTTGCTGGAGTCAATAAATAAATCCAGAGCTTTAGCTCTGTGCGCTTCCCCAGGATCTTTGCCGGTAACAATATGCAGAATTTTAGCATCAAGCTCATAAGATTGATCAACGAGCAATTTCCCTTTTTCTATTGATTCATTTCTTTCATCTATATCCAAACTGCTTAGATCTATTTTAAGCTCCCTGAATGCCGAGCCTCCATTAAATACTATATCTATAAAGCTTTTTTGAAGGTAATCTGCAGTTTTCTTTCTTACATCATCCTCTTTAATATAGGAGACTTCTACTGCTGTAAAAAATGGATCAGCAAGAATTTTTAACAAATTTTCAACTATTGGACCTGTTCCTGCATTTGCATGTGGAAACAGCTTGGGAAACACAATTCCAATATTGGCTATTTCATTCCAGTGTTTATTCATTTTTTCTCCTTATTTCTATTTTTTTATTTCAAAAAAAGAAAAAATAATTATATACTATCAATAATATTCTATCATCATAGAAAAAATTATTAAATATTTCATTCTCAGGAGGCTTAAATGAGTGAAAGATTGTCTGCAATGTGGTTGATTCAACTGTTCATTGGTATTTTTTTAATAGCAACAGGTTTACTTTTCCTTACAGGAAATAGTGAGGTTGCCAAGGGTATGAGTAAAATGCTCGGAAAAAATAATACATGGGGTATTCTTATTGCTATTATAGAACTGATTTCCGGTTTTATACTTTTAGTTGGTCTTTTTATTGGTGCACAACAAAAATGGATGTTCCTGGCATGTGTTGCAATTTTTGTACTTTGGTCAATTAATATTCTTTCTGTATATTTCTTTAATGGATTTTTTAAACCCAATTTCATGGTATGGATAAGGGATCTTTCACTCCATCTTATTGTCCTTTCAGGGCTTTGGGGTGTTATGTTGGGAAGCAGGGGATAGCCGAAGGCGTATCCTCCGGATAGCCTAAAAAGTTTTTAGATATGTTTACTAGTGGGGTTGTCTGGTTACTGTTTTCAATGGACTTGCTCGGGCAAAAGCCGAGGATGACAGATAGCCCTTTTTCTTTCTCATTTTCTGGATATAAATAATTCTTTGATTTCTTGAGCTGCTTTTTCAATATTTGGCTGCGAAATAATTGCAGATACTACAGCAATTCCATCTATACCTGTTTTTGATAACAAAGGAATAGTGTTTTTGTTTATTCCTCCAATTACTACGATTGGAATACTAATGTTTTGGCGTATTTTACAAAGTTCTTCAATTGATATTAGTTTTGCATCTTTTTTTGTATCTGTGGAAAACATTGCCCCAACTCCAAGGTAGTCTGCCCCTGCTTTCTCTGCATCAATTGCCTCTTTTAGTGTTGATGCAGAGACTCCGATGATTTTATCAGGTCCAATTATTTTACGCACAACAACTGCAGGAATATCATCCTGTCCAATATGTACGCCTGCGGCATTCACTGCCAATGCAATGTCGATTCTGTCATTTATAATAAGGGGGACATGGTACTTGTCCGTTATCTCTTTTACCCTGTGTGCTGTAGAAAAAAAATCAAGAGAGGATATTTCTTTTTCCCTTAACTGTACTAAAGTGCAGCCGCCCAGAATAGCTATTTCTACAGACTCTTCGACAGTTGACGCGCTCATTAGCTTACGGTCTGTTACAAGGTATAAAGTATAGTCAATTTTATTTTTCATAAAATCTGGATCGTTCCAATAAAATATTTGTATTCATGTTGCTTATTGCATCTATAATCGCTGAACGAAAACTTCCGTTACCAAGTTTTCCTGCTTTTTCATAAGCAATTTCACCGGCAATACCCATGCATAGCAGCGCAGCAACAGTTGCCTGCAGCGGTAAATCAGGAGCTGCTCCATTAAAGGAACCCACCAAAGAAGAACACATGCAGCCTGTGCCTGTAATATTTGAAAGAGCAGGATGTCCATTTTCAACATAAAAAGTTCTTGTGCCATCGGAAATAACATCAATGGCTCCTGTTATCGCAACAATACATTTTTGTTTTTTTGCAAGACTATATGCTATCTCGGCAGCTTCCTTGGAAGGGTTGTTTTTATCACTTTCAGAAGCATCAACCCCTTTTGTGTTAGAGCTTAATCCTGCGATGTATCGTATTTCAGAAATATTGCCGCGTAAAATATCTATTTTGACTTTCTCCAAAATATCTTTTGTTGTGCTATTCCTGAATGAAGAGGCGCCTGCTCCTACAGGATCAAATATTACGGGAATATTTATTTCATTTGCTTTTTTTCCTGATGCGATCATGGACTGCACAGTCCGATTATTTAATGTGCCAATATTAAGAACAAGTGATGAAGAAATGGAAACAATTTCGTTTACTTCTTCTATTGCATCTGCCATTATCGGAGATGCTCCGATTGATAAAGTAATATTTGCACAATCATTTACTGTTACATAGTTGGTAATATGGTGTACAAGAGGTTTATTAGTAATAACTTTTTCCAAAATTTCCGCACATTGCTCAATAAATCTTTTTTCTTTCATTATTTTATCCTTTTTTTAATCCATATTTATAAAGATCATAAAAATGATTTGTTGGTCCATTTCCTTTTCCTATATCAAAAGAATATTTTATTGCAGTAGTTACATATTCTTTTGCTTTCGTTATTGCTTCTACAATAGGAAATCCAAGCGCCAGATTGGAAGCAATTGCAGAAGAATAGGTGCATCCTGTTCCATGAGTGTTTTTCGTATTGATCCGTTCTTTTTTGAAATATGAAAAACTTTTGCCATCATATAATACATCAATAGCATCTCCGGTTGAATGGCCTCCCTTTATTAAAACATTGGGACATCCCATTGTACTGATTTTTAATGCTGCATCTTGCATATCATTGAGATTTTTTATTTCCATATTTGCAATTTTTTCTGCTTCGGGAATATTAGGAGTTATAACAAATGCTATTGGAATGATTTTATTTATAAGAGTATCAATAGCGTTATTATCCATCAGGGGCGCTCCGTTTTTAGCATACATGACAGGGTCTACTACAATATTTGCAGGTTTATATTCCAGAAGTTTTTCTGCTATTGCAATCATGTTAGCAGTATTGGATAGCATTCCTATTTTTATCCCATCTACTTCTATATCTTCAAAAATAGCATCGATCTGTTTTTGTATCATATCAGGTAAAACATCCTGAATTCCAATTACGCGGCTGGTATTTTCTGCAACAACAGATGTAACAACACTCATACCAAAGAGACCATGAGCAGAAAATGTTTTAAGATCTGCTTGTATGCCTGCTCCTCCGCTGCAGTCAGATCCTGCAATACTTAATACTTTTTTCATATACATACTCCTTAGTTTATAGCCACAAAAACACAGTCGCAGTCACAGTTGCAAAAAAAAGCTTTCCTGTGCAGGAAAGCTTTTTAATTATTATTTGCTTCCCTACGATGGTTTTAACCAACAGGTTCAATGGGTCAGGTTTTACCTTCTCAACTCAAAATGAGTTCCCC
>WRCW01000143.1 GCA_009783755.1 Spirochaetaceae bacterium | reverse complement strand
GATAAAAGCCAAAAAATATATAGATACAACAGGTCAAAAAAATTTAGGGCATCTCCTTTTTCAAATGACAAGCTGTAATAATAATGATCAACTGGTAAATAAATTTAAAGAATATGCAAATAGCAATATTTTACAAAGACTTGCTGATAAAACAGGCATTGATATAACATCTCCGCTTACAGGCATACAACCTCTGGTTCCTGCATTCACACATTCCTCGTTAGGTAAAAACAGAGAGATCTTTGCAGATGCATATGGAGAAAAAGGGAAAGTTTTAGCTCTTCCCGGAGGCCATGGACAAAATTTTCATGTACTAAGAAATATCTATGAAACTCTTTATAAAGAAGGGAAGCGTTTTGTTTATCTGGGTAATGTTGATAACATTGGGTTCAATATAGATTTTGCAGAAGTTGCAATACTTGCTTTATCAGGTAAAAAAGCAGCTTTTGATTTTTCATTCAAAACTCCTGTTGATGTTAAAGGGGGAATTCTTGTTTATAATGAAAATGATAAACTTACTTGTGAAGACATAGGACTTGCAATACCTTTTGATTTTGTCCAGGAAGAGGAAGAAAAAGGGAAAGCTATTCTTTTTAATTGTGCCACTGGGTTATTTAATCTCGAATATCTTGTAAAAAATATTGAAAGAATAATAGAGAGCCTTCCTTTAAGATTAAGCGATCAGGAAAAAGATGCTGGTAAATATTCACAGGCTGAACAAACTACATGGGAAATAATAGGACTTCTTGATGATTTTATTATTTTTGGAGTAAATAAATATAAAAGATTTCTTGCTTCAAAACTGATTATGGAAAATATGCTTATAAGCAGACCTGGGTGTATTTTCTCTTATTTTGAACATAACAAAAATGATCCAATGAATTCTATATCTATAAAAATGAAAAAAGGGCTTGATAATATCTTTGAACAAGAAATGCAATTTGGAATTTTTGATAATTAAAGTTGGTTTGCTGTGTAAGCTAATTATTTTGGACTGGCTCTCTCAATATTGAATGAGTTTGCGAAACACTTATTACTCTCACCAATTGACCTAAAAAAAACAGCTTGATTTACTATCAAGCTGTTTTTAAAAAATTCATTATTAAATTTTATCAACCTGCTTCGATTGCATCAACAGGACAAGTATCTGCACAAATCCCGCATGATGTACATGCATTTGAATCAATAATTCTCTTATCATTTTTTTCGCTAATTGCTTCTACCGGGCATTCACTTTCACATGCAGCACAATTTGTACATACATCTGTTATTTTATAAGCCATTATCTAACCTCCTAAACTATTCTCAATTAATAATATACTCAAATTTAATATTTTTCAATAATTAAAAATTTTGGGTTTCATTTATTTTAAGTTATGAATCCAAAGAAATGGATGAATCAAGATAAGCATTCCATAATTTTGTTGAATAATAATATGGAGAATGATCAGTAAAAAATGAAGTTCTTGTTTTTGTAAGATCAGCTATAAATTCTTCAAAAAGAGCAGAACCATGAAATATATTTGTTTTCTGTAGCTCTTTAAGCAAAGCTAATTTGTTATCGCTTTTATTCCTTATTTTGCCTTTAGAATCAATAAATATAAGTTCTCCAATATGTGAATATTCATCTTCTGTTTTTAGAATCAAAAATTTTTCAGGAGGAAGCTCTGTAACAATATCATGATTATGGACAATTCTAAAAACATTTGCTTTTATTGAATTTGTAAACTCTTTGTTTCCTACTCTTGGAGAACCAAAAGTATATACACAATTGACATAAGGAAATCTGGATGCAGCAAGAAGAGAAAGCGCTGCGCCAAGGCTATGGCCTGCAAAAAAAATCCTTAACAAGGGTTTTTCTTTTTTTTGTTTTGAAAGATATTCACATAGCATTCCTTCCCCTTCCCATATTTCATCAAGCACTGCCTGAAACCCTGAATGAACCAGACCTCTATTTTTCTCAGGAGACATTTTTATTTTAAAATCAGCAATAAAACCAGGAATGGAAAAAGGGAGCTTAAACTCTGTACCTCTGAATACAACAACAAGGCAATTTCCTTTTAATACAGCAAAACACCTTGCAACATTTTTCCCAATAAACATTTTGAAATCATCAAAACCTGCATAATAAAATGCATATTTAATAAATGATGGATGGCTATAAGCAAGAAAAGAAGCTTCTGCAAGAAAACAGGCATTTACAAGTGAAAATTCTTTTTCTTTATGAAAAAATCCAATTTGCCTTACTCTCTCAAAATAGGGGTAATCCATATTGGGAGGAAAAAGAATATTATGGTCAAAATTTTTAGAAAATTTAAATCTTTCCTGTGTCATTTTTTTTCTTTTATATAATTAAATATACTTTCTGCATCCAGAAAATTTTTGACCATAAGCTCTTTTCGTGAAGCATGGTCAGGAAAGTAATCCCCTACTCCAATAAAGTAAAAATCAGTCTGAATTTTATTTCTATATAAAACAGATGCTACATATTCTCCCATTCCATTTGAAATAACACTATCTTCAAAAAGAAAAACTTTTTTATAACCTGAAATAATTTCACATAAATATACTTCATCAATAGGTTTAATAAAACATAGATCATAAATGTCATTTTTTATTCCATTTCTTAAGAGAATAGAACCTGCTTCCAAAATATTGGATAAAACACCTCCATATCCAATTATAAGAATATCTGATGAGTTTTTAAAAAGAAATCTGCCGCGCCCTTTTTCTAGTACTTTTTTCTCGCCTGTATTTTCAGAAACTATATCCTTTGGAAATCTTAATAAAACAGGTTTGTCAGATTTAATAGCATAATCAAGCATTAGTTCAACATCGTTCTGGTCAAATGGGGAAAGGAATTCAATATTGGGAATACTTCTAAAAAGAGATATGTCAAATATCCCATGATGAGTCTCTCCATCGTTAGAAACAAGACCTGCCCTGTCCATTACAATAACCACAGGAAGCGATTGTATTGCAACATCATGTATTACCTGATCAACAGCTCTTTGCATAAAAGTTGAATAGATGGCAACAACAGGCTTAAGCCCAGAAGCTGCAAGACCTGCTGCAAAAGTTACGGCATGTTGTTCCGAGATCGCAACATCAAAAAATCTTTCAGGAAATTTCTGGCTAAATACTGCCAAACCAGTCCCTTCTGTCATTGCAGCTGTAATAGCAACAATTTTATCATTCCTTAAGGCATGTTCAACAAGTATTGTTGAAAACAGTTCTGTATATGTTATTTTGCTCTTTTTTTCTATAATACCATCAACCACTGCAAAAGGGGAAAGTCCATGATAAAGAGTAGGATTTCCTTCAGCATAGTCACACCCTTTTCCCTTAACAGTAGCAACATGGACAACTACAGGCTTGGATATTTTTTTTACACTTTGAAAAACTTTTACAAGCTGCGCAATATTATGTCCATCAATAGGACCTACATATTCAATACCAAATTCTGAAAAAATATTTTTCTTAAAAAAAACAGCTTTTACCCCTTTTTTTACTCTGGTTATAAAAGCATTGATATGTCTGCCAATAAAAGGAATTTTGAGGACAAGTTTGTCAAAAGTTTTTTCTAAATTCTGATAAACAAAAGTAGTTGTAAGCCTGCTTAATGATCGGGATAGCCCCCCTACACTCGCATCAATAGCCATATTATTATCATTAAGAACTACTATTAACTCTTTTCTGATATGCCCTGCATGGTTTAATGCTTCAAATGCCATTCCGCCTGTTAGCGCAGCATCTCCAATTACAGCTACTACTTTTCCGGCAATATTTTGCATTTTAAGGGCTGTAAGGATACCCAAACCTGCAGATATAGAGGTAGAGGAGTGCCCTGTATTAAAAGGGTCATGTTCGCTTTCTGTTCTCTTAGGAAAACCGCTCAAGCCTCCAGCCTGACGGATAGTACTAAATTGTTCTTTTCTTCCTGTAAGAATTTTGTGAGTATAAGATTGATGTCCTACATCCCATATGATTTTATCAACAGGTGAGTCAAAAACTCTATGAAGTGCAATAGTTAACTCTATAACACCAAGGTTTGATGCAAGATGACCGCCATTAGTATTTAGTACTTCAATAATTTTTTCTCTTATTTCTGCAGAGAGCTTTTTAAGTTCTTTTATTGAAAGTTTTTTTAAATCTTCCGGGTTATTTACCAAATCCAGTACAGAATTTTTCAAAATATTCCCCTCAAGTGAGGTTTAGCATATAATTTTAGCTCAAAAAAATACCCCGAAATAGCATAAATTATAATTTTTTCGGGGCTTAATTACAGACAGCAAAATAACAATGGTATTATATATATTTATTTCTTCTTATGTCTGTTTTTTCTAAGTTTTTTCTTTCTTTTATGAGTTGCAATTTTGTGTTTTTTTCTTTTTCTCCCACAAGGCACTGTAATACACTCCTTAAAATCAATATCTCACTTTATTATGCAAATGCTTTGAATTAGAGTCAATAGCCGAAGGCGTATCCCGTAGATTTATGTATAATTTGCTTTTGTTCCAAAAAACATACGGGAAGCTGAAGGTGTATCCTATTGATTTATGAATATTTTAGTTTTTTTCAATAAATTTATATGTGAAAGCGAAACTAAAAAGGCGCCATAGCCAATTTCTGTTGAAAAATTCGATATAAAAAGATATATTCAGATTCTATATGGATCAGATTTTAAATGTTATTTCAATCCACCACACAGATAGTGAAATTAATAAGATTATTAAGACCTGTGGAGATCAGAACCTGCCATATACCATGCATTTTTCCCAGAATGAAGATTTTTTCTTAAAAACAAAAAAAACTGTAATAATACCTCAATTTAAGATCCATCATGACTTTAAAAATCCCTATCCTGATGATAAATATATGACCAATTTGATATCAATAATTAAAGAATTGCTTCCATTTATTAATTGTCTGATAACAGATACTACATATTATTTTGATCCTGCAGAGCCGCTCAGACCTGTATTTTATAAGCTATATAATCTCGAAGAAAAATATTATCTCTATCTTGTAAGGTTTGACTTCTCTTTCAAACCTCATAATTGCGAGATTCTTGAAAAAGGGAACAATGATATTACTCATAAATTCAGCACTGAAAATATTTTTTTAGATATTGATCTCTTGCCTATTGAAAAAGTAATTGAAAGAGACAAAAATACCACCGACTATTTT
>WRCW01000142.1 GCA_009783755.1 Spirochaetaceae bacterium | reverse complement strand
TTGGGGATATCCCTTTAATGACAGAACGGGGAACATTCATAGTAAATGGCGCTGAAAGAGTTGTTATAAGCCAGATACACAGATCTCCTGGTGTTATTTTTTCGTATGATAAAGGGATTTTTTCTTCAAGAATAATTCCATATAAAGGGTCATGGCTTGAATTTGAAATAGAGCATAAAAAAGATTTAATTTATGCAAAGATAGATAGAAAGAAAAGAATTCTTGGCACGATTTTCCTAAGAGCCCTTGGTTTTGATTCGCGTGAGCAGATAATATCACTTTTTTATAAAACAAAAAAAGTAAAAATAAATGGTACTGCAGAAGAAAAAGAAAAACTTATCGGAGCTATTCCTGCAAAAGCTATTTTTATAAAAAATGAATCTGGTGAAGATAAAAAACTTTACAGAGCAGGGGAAAAAATTCTTCTGCATGATATTGATGAGCTTATCCACTCAGGCGTAGAAGATATCGAAATAATCGATTTTGAAAATGAAAAATCTCTCCATTCAAATATAATTCTTAATTGTTTTGAGATGGAAGATATAAAATATGTAAGAGATAATTCAGAAACAGATGAACCAACAAAAGAGGATGCACTCTCTGCTGTTTATGCTGTTCTTCTTCCCGGAGAACCTATTACTGTAGAAAGCGCTGAAAAAGATCTTAAAATGATGTTTTTCTCAAGCAGAAGATATGATCTGGGAAAAGTTGGCCGTTATAAACTAAACAAGAAATATGATTATAATCCTCCTCTTGAAGATCAGATACTCACAAAAGATGATGTTATTAACACTATGCGCTTTTTAATCAAAGTGTATATAGAAGAAGAAAATGTTGATGATATAGACCATCTTGGAAACAGAAGAGTTAGGTCTGTTGGAGAGCTCCTTGCAAATCATTTAAAGACAGCTTTTGTCAGAATGGAAAGAATTGCAAAAGAGAGAATGTCCTTAAAAGAGACAGACACAATAAAACCTCAGGATATTGTCTCCATTAAACCTATTGTAGCTGCAATAAAAGAATTTTTTGGATCAAGCCAGCTTTCACAGTTTATGGATCAGGTTAACCCATTGGCAGAACTTACCCATAAAAGAAGGCTCAATGCTTTAGGACCAGGAGGTCTTTCACGAGACAGAGCAGGCTTCGAAGTCAGAGATGTTCACTATACTCATTACGGAAGAATGTGTCCTATTGAAACTCCGGAAGGTCCAAACATCGGTCTTATTGTTTCACTTGCAAACTATACAAAAGTAAATGATTATGGTTTTCTTGAAACACCATACCGCAAAGTTGTTAATGGCAATGCGACAAAAGATGTAGAATATCTTTCTGCAATCGATGAAGAAAAATATTACATTGCACAGGCAAATGCGCAGATCAGCAACAAGGGGAAATTTCTTGCAGACCAGGTTTCTGTAAGAAAAGCAGGAAGTTATACAACAAGAGAACCTTCCGGTATTCAATATATGGATGTTTCTCCCAAGCAGGTAATTTCTGTTTCAACATCACTTATCCCATTTCTTGAACATGATGATGCTAACAGAGCACTCATGGGTTCGAACATGATGAGGCAGGCAGTTCCTCTCCTTTTCCCGAAATCTCCTATTGTTGGTACGGGAATGGAAGATAAAACAGCCTATGATTCAGGTGTTGTAAAGAAAGCAAAAAATACCGGTGTTGTAACTTATGTAAGTTCTGAAAAAATCATTATTAAAAATGAAGATAAAAAAGAAGTTTCTTATAAACTGCTTAAAAATCAGAGGACAAACCAGGATACCTGTTTCACTCAAAAACCTCTTGTAAAAGTAGGACAAAAGATTGAAAAAGGGGATGTTATTGCTGATGGTCCTGCTACATCTTTTGGTGAACTTGCTCTTGGACGAGATGTTCTTGTAGCTTTTCTCCCATGGAATGGTTACAACTACGAAGATGCGATTCTTATATCTGAAAAAGTAGTTAAAGAAGATGTTTTTTCTTCCATTCATATAAAAGAGTTCATTATAGAAGTAAGAGAGACAAAACTTGGTACTGAAAAACTTACAAGAGATATTCCAAATACAGGAGAAAAAGCTCTTGAGCATCTTGATGAAGAAGGCTTAATAAGAATTGGAGCTAAAGTAAAATCAGGTTATATCCTGGTTGGAAAAGTAACTCCTAAATCTGAAACAGAGACAACTCCTGAATTCAAACTTCTTAACTCAATATTCGGTGAAAAAGCAAAAGAAGTAAGAGATACTTCTCTAAGAGTTCCTCATGGAGTAGAAGGGACTGTAATAGATATACAACGATTAAAACGTGCAGAAGGCGATGATCTTAATCCGGGAGTTGATGAAGTTGTAAAAATACTTATAGCAACAAAAAGAAAGCTCCAGGAAGGGGATAAAATGGCTGGCCGCCATGGAAATAAGGGTGTTGTTGCAAGAGTTATGGCAGAAGAAGATATGCCATATATGGCAGATGGTACTGTTGTAGATATTTGTCTTAATCCTCTTGGCGTTCCATCCCGTATGAACCTTGGACAGCTTATGGAAGCTAGCCTTGGTTGGGCAGGTTTTGTTCTTGGCGAAAAATATGCAACACCGGTGTTCCAGTCTGCAACAAATGAAATGATTTCAAAGAAACTTGAAATTGCAGATCTTCCGGGATCATCAAAAACAGTATTGTACGATGGGCTGACAGGAGAACCATTTGAAAATCCTGTAATGGTTGGATGTGTTTACATGCTTAAGCTGCATCACCTTGTTGATGACAAGATGCATGCAAGATCTACAGGCCCTTACTCACTTGTTACACAGCAGCCCCTTGGAGGCAAAGCGCAGTTTGGAGGCCAGAGGCTTGGAGAAATGGAAGTATGGGCGCTTGAAGCTTATGGTGCAGCAAATACACTCCAGGAATTCATCACGATCAAGTCTGATGATATGACTGGAAGGGCAAAGATATATGAAAGCATTGTAAAAGGAGAGCCAAATTCTGCCGCAGGTATTCCAGAAGCATTTAATGTAATTGTTCAGGAATTAAGAGGATTAGCTCTTGATATCTCAATCAGGGATTCAAGAGGCAGACAGGTTCCTCTTACAGAACGCGACGAAGAGCTTATTAACAAACAAGGAACCAATTTTTAAAAAATAAAACATTGATTACCTGATTTAGGTAGGAAGGGTGTTTAATGAGAGAGATACAGGATTTTGATAATATAATGATCAAGCTTGCTTCGCAGGAACAAATAAGAGCTTGGTCCTACGGCGAAGTAAAGAAACCGGAAACAATAAACTATAGAACCCTTAGGCCGGAAAAAGATGGTCTTTTTTGCGAAAGGATTTTTGGCACAACCAAGGAATGGGAGTGTTACTGCGGAAAATTTAAATCGATCCGTTATAAAGGGGTAATCTGCGACAGGTGCGGTGTAGAGGTAACGCATTTTAAAGTAAGAAGGGAGAGGATGGGGCATATTGAGCTTGCTTCTCCTGTATCACATATATGGTACTATAGATCAGTTCCTTCAAGAATGGGACTTCTTCTTGATCTTACAGTAGCTTCGCTCAGATCGATCCTCTACTACGAAAAATATATTGTAATTGATCCGGGTGATACAGAACTTAAAAAATATGACCTCCTTTCAGAAGAAGAATATAATACTGCAACCGAAAGATATGGAATGAGCTTTACAGCTGGTATCGGAGCAGAAGCTATAAGAACACTTCTCGAAGGTCTTGATCTCGATACCCTTTCTGCTGAACTTAGAATTAAGATGGTGGAAAAAGGGGCGAAATCTGATCGCAGACTTCTTAAAAGAATAGAAATTGTTGAGAATTTTAAAGACTCGGGAAACAAACCTGAGTGGATGATCCTCGATGTGATTCCTGTAATACCTCCTGAGCTTAGACCAATGGTTCAGCTAGAAGGGGGAAGATTTGCAACATCAGACCTTAATGATCTTTATAGAAGAGTTATAAATAGAAATAACAGGCTCAAAAGGCTTATGGCATTAAATGCTCCTGATATTATAATCAGGAATGAAAAAAGAATGCTTCAGGAAGCAGTAGATGCTCTGTTTGACAATTCAAAGAAAAAGAAAGTTGTAAAAGGTTCTGCAAACAGACCTCTTAAATCGCTTTCAGATATGTTAAAAGGGAAACAGGGAAGATTCAGACAGAACCTTCTTGGAAAACGAGTTGACTACTCAGGTCGTTCAGTAATTGTTGTAGGACCAGAACTTAAATTGCATCAGTGCGGCCTTCCTGCAAAAATGGCACTTGAGCTTTACAAGCCTTTTATAATGAAAAAGCTTGTTGAAAAAGATGTTGTTTATAACATAAAAAAAGCAAAAACACTTGTGGAGCAGGAAACAGCAGAAGTATGGTCTGTTCTTGATGAAGTTGTAAAAGAACATCCTGTATTATTGAACAGAGCTCCTACTCTTCACAGGCTTGGTATCCAGGCTTTTGAGCCGGTACTTGTGCAGGGAAAAGCAATAAAATTGCATCCACTTGTATGTCATGCTTACAATGCAGACTTTGACGGCGACCAGATGGCTGTTCATGTGCCTCTTACCCAGGCTGCTCAGATAGAGTGCTGGACACTTATGCTTTCTGTTAACAATCTTTTAAACCCAGCTAACGGCAGCCCGATAGTATTCCCGTCTCTTGATATGATTCTTGGAATAAACTATTTAACTGTAGCAAAGCATGGAGCAAAAGGTGAAGGGCGTTATTTCCATTCTTTTAATGAAGTTTTAATGGCACTTGAGTCAAGATCGCTTGAGTATCAGACAATATGTAAAATTAAAATAAAAGATGAATATATAGAAACAACTCCGGGAAGAGTTATTTTTAACGAAGAGATGCCAGAAGAAATAGAATTTTTAAATTATTCTCTTGCAGATAAAGAACTGAAAGCCCTTATTGCGCAGTGCTATAATAAATTTGGAGCATATACAACAGTAAAGATGCTTGATTCTGTAAAAGCGCTTGGTTTTAAATATGCGACAAAATTCGGCGCTACAATAAGTATGGAAGATGTTGTAATCCCGGAAGAAAAGAAAAAACTTATAGACGATGCTAATAAGCAGGTTACTGTTATTCAAAATCAATACCTCCAGGGTCACATAACGCAGGAAGAAAGGTATAACAGGGTTATAGAAGTATGGAGTAAGACAAATGAGGATCTTACAAATGTACTTATGAAAGTTCTTAAAGAAGACAGACAGGGATTTAATCCAATCTAT
>WRCW01000141.1 GCA_009783755.1 Spirochaetaceae bacterium | reverse complement strand
TAAATTAAGATAAAATGTTTATAAACATTTTATAACATTACTATAATGATAATGATAATATTTAAAATTGCCAAGTCCTTTATATCCAATATTAGATATATTTTTGATAAAAATTATTTAAAAAAATAGCTTATTTTATTTTGTCTAATGCTAGTGTGCAGCTTGGTGGGTATTTAATCAACACTTAACCTTTCTCTTTTAAGATGAGGTTGAATGACAATATTGCTTACTGTTATTATAATTATACTCTGATGGATAAAAAATCAAAAATTACAGCAATCATTTACGTTTTTATTCTTTTCTCATATATAAGTTGTACACAAAGTAACACTATAAAACCTGCCAATGAAAATATTTATGCAAAAAACTTTTCATATAGTGATTATAAAAATTATATAAAAGTTTCTACAACCTCAGGCGGCTGTGAATATATCTGGTATCTTTACAGGGATGAAAAACCATCTATAGCGGATGATAAGGGTACCGCTGGTGATAGAAATAGAATAATTCAGTATGTAAAAATTCCTGTACAAAAAATAATTTCTCTTTCAGCGGAAAATATTTATTTTCTTGAGTCATTAAATTCTCTTGATAAATTAAAAGCAATAGATCTTGTCAGGAACAGTTCAAATAAAAAAGTTAAAGAACTTGTAAGAGAAGGTTCAGTAAAGCAGGTAGGAGAGGGACGAGATATTGATATTGAAATGGTTTACGCCATAGATCCTGATCTTATAATCACCCCATGGACTGGAGGAGATTATGACTCTACCGGATTATTATTAAAACATGGATTTCCTGTTGCAGTAACTGCGGGATGGCTTGAAAACCACCCTTTGGGAAGAACAGAGTGGATTGTTTTTCTTTCTCTTTTTCTTGATATGGAGCAGGAAGGAAAAAATATTTTAAACGATACTGTTCGCAGATATAACTCATTAAAAGAAAAAGTTCCTTTAAATAACAATAAACCTGTGGTGTTTTTAAATATGATACATGGGGATAGCTGGAATATCCCTTCTGGTGGAAGTTATTTTTCTATTATATTAAGAGACTCCGGCGCATCCTACCCATGGGAGAATATAAAAAGAGAAGGTTCTTTGTTTTTTGATTTTGAAGATGTTTATACTGTTGCGAATAACGCTGATATTTGGCTCTTAAATACTCAGGGAATAAGGACACCTAAAGATATTTTAAGCAGGGACAAAAGATATTCCCTTTTCAAAGCTTTTCAAAATAAAAGAATTTATAATAATGATCTCATGGACAAAGGAACTGGAAATCCCTATTGGGATGAAGGGACAGCAAATCCTGACAGAATATTATCAGACCTTATAAATATTATTCATCAGGACCACTTTAGTACTGATAATGATAGATATTACTTTAGGCATCTCGAATAAGTGGTATTATACACCATGATAATATGGAGTAGCCGAAGGTCGAGCTGATCTCGCTAAGTCCTCGCAGAGACGCTGCGGACTGCGCCACGGATGGCAGCGTCCCGCACCAGCCACGGATGGTGGTCGGTGAGGGAGACGCTTGACATCTCAACCTTCGGCTACAATCCATTTGTAATAAAAAACATATTTGTGTGATATTTTTTTCAAGAAAGTGTGATTTTAAAAATATTTTCTATAACTTTAAAAAGCTTTTCCGGTGTTCCTGCGTGAATAGTTCCATCTCTGTCAATGATCCACAATTCATCAGAATAATTAAGCGCAAAATCTATATCATGAGTTGTAATTATCACTGTTTTATTTTTTGAAATATCTGCTATAAGTTTTGATAGTTCTACTTTAGACGGGAGATCAAGAAATGCAGCTGGTTCATCAAAAAAAATGAGAGGAGTGTTCTGTGCAAGAGCTCTGGCAATCATGACTTTCTGTTTTTCACCATCGCTTAATGTTTTAAAAATTCTTTTTGAAAGAGATTCTATCCCTATTTCTCTAAGAGCTTTTTCAGCTTCATAATGATCCTGTTCTGAAAAATTCCCTTTCCAGCCTGTATATGGAAATCTTCCCAAAGATATGATTTCAAAAACAGTAAGCATCCCTGTTTCAGGAGATTTGGAGAGCACTACAGACCTTGCTTTTGCAAATGCGACAGCATCCATTTTATCTGAATTCAATGCTCCTGTTAATGAGCAAGGATCGTGCATGGGTCTCCCTGTGCATGTATTTAATAAATAAAAAATATCTCCGGAAAGAGGTTTTATAATTCCTGATATTGTTTTAAGCAAAGTTGTTTTTCCGCTTCCATTGGGACCTATTATTACAGTTATTGAATTTTTATTTATTGAAAAAGAGAAATCATTTGTAACTTTATTTGTAGATTTACTATTTTTATATCCTGTTACAATATTATTGGCTTCAAGTATTATTTCTTTATCTGTCATAGTATCCTTTAAATAGTACTTTTATTACTATCGGCGTTCCTATTATTGCAGTTACTGAATTTAATGGAAGGGTTGTCCCGTACCCGGGAAGAGCTGAGATTGTATCTGCAGCAAGAGCAAGTATGGTCCCGGAGAAAAAAGTTCCTGGTATTAAAATATTGTGCTTCTCTGTTTTTAGAAAAAATCTGCAAAAATGGGGAGAAGCAATTCCTATAAAAGCAACAGGGCCGCAAAGAGAAGTTACTGCTCCTGTTAATATGGAAGTTATGATTATAACTGAATATCTGAAACGTTTAAGATTTAAGCCCATACTTGAGGCGTAATCATCTCCTAAAAGATAAAGATCGCAATGTTTTGAAATAACAAAAGCAGCTAAAAACGAAGAAACAACTATAAGGAGAAGAAAAAAAAGGGTATCAGGAGAGATATTTTTAAAATTTCCGGCAGACCAATTGATAAAAGATCTGATTGCCTGGTTTGAAGAGAACCTTATCATTATTCCTGTAACAGAGCTTATAAAATAACCTGCAAGCAAACCAGCAATAAGGGTAAGTGTTATACTTCCTGATTTTTTTACAAGCATAACAAGGAATAGCGTTACTGTAACTGATCCTGCAATAGCTGCAGCTGCTGTGGATATTATTCCTGCTATGCCTAAAAAAGGGATAACCAGAATAACAACTGCTGCCCCAAAACCTGCGCCTGATGCTATTCCCAGAATATCAGGACCTGCAAGAGGGTTTCTGAAAAATGTTTGAAGTAAAAGCCCGGAAAGAGCAAGAGCTCCTCCTCCAAGAAAAGCAGAAAGAGCTCTGGGCAATCTTATTTCAAAAATTATTGTTTTCCATATTTTGTTTCCAGCATCATCTGTGGAGTGTAATATATTTTCGCTTATAAATGGGATCCCTGCAGAACCTGTAAGTAAATTCAATATAAAGAGAACAAAGGAGAGTAAAACAAGAAAAAGAAATCCGCCATATTGTTGTTTTTTATTCACTTTAGTTATTACATACATACCAGGCATTAGAGTCAAGTAAGCGAATAATAAAAATCTTGACTGTTTTGCAAGAAAGCAATAAACTTTCTTTGCTGGATTTTATGGAAGAGAGGTGAGAATCCTCCGCAGTCCCGCTGCTGTAATTGGCCACAAGCCTTTTATGCCAATACAAACCTGTTTTGCGATGCGAAAGTGTTGAAGCAATTCAGGAAAGATAAAGTGTTGGCAGCCACTGGAATTGATCAGCAATTGCTGTTTTGCAATTGCATGCTGCATTCCGGGAAGGAAAAGGTAAGGTGGTATAATTCGATTATACCAAAGCCATAAGTCAGAATACTTAAACCAGTAAATTTTTATTCAAACTTCGAGGATAGAGTTGGAATGAGCCATCAATTTTTCTATTCAGAAGAATTACACTAAAGGCTTATCTCTGACTTCTTTTTCGAAAGAAAAAGGAGTTTATCGTGAAAAAATATTTAACAATTTTATTGTGCTTGTTTGTGGCTATAGCAGGCTGGAGTGATGATGCGGCAAACCGCACCAAAGAACCTGGCAACGCAAACAGCGATTCGCAGCCTGGCGCAGATCTAAACAAAGAAGCAGATATTACAGTCTCTGTTACAGCAACACGCGCACCTCAGCTAGTTGATCAGATTCCTGCTTCCATAATAACCATAACATCAGAGCAGCTTGAACATAAAACCATTACAGAAGCGCTTACCCTGTATGCAGGAATAGATTTGAGATCATTTAACGGATCATCAGTTTCTTCGCAGCCTTCAGCAAGAGGTTTTACAGAAGGAGGACAGGGCAGGGTTTTGATTCTTTTTGATGGAATAAAACTAAACAATCCTGACATGTTAGGAATTGACTGGCTTGCAATCCCAGGCGCAGGAACTGGCGGGATAGAAAAAATAGAAGTTGTAAAAGGTGGAGCAAGCTCTTTATATGGAGATTATGCTGTTGCATCTGTAATAAATATTATTCCTGCTAAACCAAAAGATGGAGTTTCATTAAATGTTACAACAGAAGGTGGAAGTAATTCTTATCTTGAAAAAAAAATAACAGCATCTGCAGGAAGCGATGCTTTATCAATTTCTGTATCTGCTGTAGATAGCAAAAATAATGGCTACAGAGAGAGATCTGGCACAGAGAATACCAATTTCAGTACAAATATTTCAACGTCATTTGCAGAAAAAGGGACTGCTTCTCTTTTCCTTTCATCCGGAAACCAAATGTATGAATTGCCAGGTGGGCTATTTGAAAATGATTTTAAAGATGATCCCAAAAAGGCAACTAATAAATATGATAAAGCAGAAGTATCCTCTCTATTTATTCAGGCTAAGGGCAAATGGGATCTTACGGAAAATCATAATATCTCTTTAACAGCTGGATATAACTCAAAAGATACAAATACCGACATGGTATCATGGGGAACTTTTACAGATACCAATATAGATTCAATAACAGCTGGAGTATCTTTTACAGGAGAATTCCCTTTGCTTTATAGAGGAGTTACAGTAACAGCAGGTGTTGATTTTATACGAGATGATCTGAATGTAAAAAGATACTCCGATACAAACCGTGAAAATAAAAATTATAGCGGCAAAGTCAATAAAAATAATTATGCACTTTACTCAAGAGGAGAATTGCCTGTTGCAGAGAATCTTTTCTTTTCTCTATCCGGAAGATATGATTATGCTTTGTATAACTGCGATCTTGATAGTGTAAATGATGATAAAAGTTATTCTCTGTTTAGTTTTGGCTCAGGACTTAATTATATATTTTCTGATAATGGAAAAGTATATTTGCGATATGACAGAGTTTTTAGATTCCCTTTCCTGGATGAATTGATAACTTATTCAGGATATGGCGCTGATGGTTTTACAAAAGATCTTAGTCCGGAGCGCGGACACTCATTTGATTTTGGATCAGAATATAGATTTGGAAAACTTG
>WRCW01000140.1 GCA_009783755.1 Spirochaetaceae bacterium | reverse complement strand
GGACAGGATCTTATAATACTCTACAAAATATAAACAACTAATTATATAGCTGGTTTCATTTTTGTAAGAGTATTTTGCAGCCCTGCATTGGCAATATTTGCGCGGACAATCTTTACAGAAAGCAGTTTGACAAGGAAAAGTCCATATTGTGGATATTTTTTAATTATCTGAATAAAATTCTTTCGTGAAATTTTTATTATTCTTCCGTTTGTTTCAACAACTACAGTAGCGCTTCTTTCATTATTAAGGAAAAATGCCATCTCTCCAATGAAAATATCTGAAGGATCAAGCTCGCCTACTTTTTTATTTGCATGCCATACACTATATTTTCCAGATGAGATGTAATAAAGAGAATCTCCGAATTCCCCTTCTTTGCAAACTATATCTCCCTTTTTTACATCTATTATTTCTTCGCTGGAAAGAGATTCAGGAGCTTTTGGAACTATATCCTTATCATGTCTTATTTGGACAAGTACTGCATTTCCTTTTCTGTTATAGGCAAGCCTCTCTGCAAATAAGCTCGCCATTTTTATGCCTCTTCCATGAAGAGCATAAACTCCCTCTTTTTTTATCTTATCTTTTAGCTTAACTACATTAAAACCTTCACCCTCATCTCTGATAATAAAAGTACTTTTGTCCCTGGACATTTCCCACTCTATAGAAACTTTTTTTCCTGAAATCAATGGATCTTTATTTTTCTTAAGAATAAGATCTATTATGTTTCCGCCTGTGTTCAGAAATTTTGTTTTATTATCAAAAGTTATTCCACAATTACCATGTTCAATAGCATTGATAAGCAATTCAGAAAAAATCAGTTGAATATGCACTCTTGATTCTGGTTTTACAAGACTTTTTTGTGTAAGCATAGATGATGTAAGACCTGCATATATAGAAACTGTAAAAGGATCATTTTCTATTTTTAAAGAACCAGCATCTTTATCAAAAAATTTCTCTGAAAAACCTTTGTTAAATAGAAGTTGTTTATTTTCAAGAATTATTTTTGCACATTTTGCTATAACTATTTTATATAAAATGTTATCCAGTAGTGTAAGTATATTGAATTCCATATATTTTTTCATAACTGCTTCTTCTGAAACTTTTTCCTGATCATATATTCCAATAATTCCAAAATTATTTACCCATATATCGCGGCTGATTTGCTCCATAATTGATTCAATATCCAGATTTGGGTCGCTAAAATTGATTATTACAAGTTCAGGAAGTTCAAAGCTAATAAATTCAATAATTTCTTCCTCATTTGTCAATATTTTATAATTAACTACTTCATCTTTTTTTAATAACTTTATTATTTGATTACTTATTACTTCATCTGAGTTTACAATTCCGATATATCCCATTTTTACTCCAACCTTAAATTATTAATATCAGAAAATATTGACCTTATTTTCTAAAATATATACATTTCTTAGTTTATTTGAGTTCTATATTTATAAATTATCGGTTTTGAAGCATATAAATTATAGTTCCATAAAATTTATTTCATATGAGGGAAAAATGATCAGACCTTACATAAAATCCATAGGGTATTATGTTCCTGAAAAAGTTGTCACAAATGATGATCTTTCAAAAATATTGGATACTTCAGATGAGTGGATCATCTCCCATACAGGAATCAAAAAAAGATATTTTGCAAGCGAACATGAAAATAATTCAGATATTGCGGCAAAAGCTGCCAAAATTGCCATGAAAAAGTGTGGAATTACAGCAGATGAAATAGATTTTATTATTGTTTGTACAGGATCTGCTGATTATCCTGGTTTTCCATCAACAGCTGCTCTTGTGCAGAAAAAACTGGGAGCAAAAAATGCCGGCGGATACGACCTTAGCGCTGCTTGTACAGGATTTGTCTTTGGATTAGAGACAGCAGCAAATTTTATAAGATCAGGCAATTATAAAAATATTCTTGTTATAGGTTCCGAGATACTATCAAGGATCATAGATATGTCAGACCGCAATACTGCAGTTCTTTTTGGAGATGGAGCAGGCGCTGCTTTGGTATCTGCTAATGAGGAGAGCAAATCAAAAAGTGAAATAATATCATCTTTTCTGAGGCTTGATGGGAGTGGAGCAGATGCTTTAAAAAGACATGCTGGGGGAACAGCATATCCGTTTATTCCCGGAGTGACTGATCCTAAAGAACTTTTTCTTTATATGAACGGCAGACAGGTTTATAACTTTGCAGTAAAAGCAGTAACAGATACTATCCTGCAAATAATGGAAACGAATGATCTTTCGATAGATTCAGTAAAATATATTATTCCACATCAGGCAAATATAAGAATAATAGAAGCAGCTGCAAACAGAGCCTCTATTCCAATTGAAAAGTTTTATATAAATATCGAAAATTTTGCAAATACTTCTGCAGCTACAATACCCATAGCATTGTCAGAAGTTGTTGATAAAAACCTTGTAAAACGAGGCGATAAGATCATTACAGTAGGCTTTGGCGGCGGGCTTACTTATGGCGGAAACTATATAAAATGGTAGTGTGAATTTCTTTCTCTCTTTCGAGTCGGGGGCGGGAAGAATTCTTTGTTATTTTTTTAAACTTTGCTATCCTGTAATTCAGCAGCTTTATAAATTTCTTTTTTTATAAAAAGATCTACTAATTCACTGTCAAGTTTTCCTTTTTTTGCTTCCTCGCCAATTATTTTGAGAGCTTGTTCTACAGTCAATGATTTTTTATAAGGCCTGTCACTTGCTGTTAATGCATCAAATATATCTGCAATAGCCATTAGCCTGGACTCAAGAGGGAGCTCTTCCTTGTGTTTGCCATCAGGATAACCGCTTCCATCAAGTGTTTCATGGTGCCATTTTGCAACTTCTGGTATCCACTCCATACTTTCGGGCCATGGAATATTTTTAAGAAAATCATAAGTATGGGAAACATGGGACATTATTTCTTCCCTTTCGGTTTTTGTAAGATTACCTTTTTTAATACTTAAATATTCAAATTCCTTTTCAGAAATAATATTATTTCCTGTTTCATTTTTTATTTCAGACAAGATTTTTTCCGGCTCTGAATCAAGGACTGCAGGTTCATTTGCTTTTACAACAACTTCTCTATATTTCTCCAGTTTTTGAATTTCAACAGCTTCCTTTAGATCAATTTCTTTGATTTGATCTTTATATGAAGGATCTGTTTTGTTGAGCATAATTTTTGTTTCAAGTGTTTTTATTTTTACATTACTTATCAAATTATCAAGCCTTAAGAGTATATGCTCAAGCATTCCCGGATAAAGTTTTTTTGATTTTACAAGCACATTCTCTCTTACCCCTACTTTACCGAAATCATGCAAGAGACAGGCATATTTAAGTCCTTTTAATTGATCATCAGAATAGTTGATCTGATGAAACAGATCATTATCTTTTGCCACAGCTTCTGCAAGCGCAATTGTATATAAAGCAACTCTTGAGGAATGACCACCGGTTGTGGGGTCTCTCTGTTCAATTGCTTTTACTGAAGCCAACACAAGGCTGTCAAAAAGTTTTTCTATCTCATTATAAAGGAAGTTGTTATCAAGGCTAACTGCTGCAAGAGAAGCAAGCGATAAAATAATCTCTTCATCAAGTTTATCAAAATCAATTACACCTTCTTCAACACTTTTTTGATCTGTAAGAATAATATGCCGTTTTGTTTTCTTGTTTATAAGTTGAATAACTCCTATGACTTTATCTTTATAATTCTTCATAGGAACAGTAAGCATGCTTTTTGTTCTATAATTTGTTTTTATATCGTAACTTTTGTTAAATCCATATTCCACATCAGGCGGAATTATATATGCATCATCAAGCTTTAAAGCTTTTCCTGTTATCGCAACATATCCGGATATAGATTTTTTTACAAGCGGCATTCTGAATTCTGTAAAGTCTGTCTTATTTGAATCATTATGCGATATTTTAAAGATCATGGAAGATTCTCCGGTCTCTTTATTTACATCCAAGAGATAGAGGCTTCCTGCATCTGCTTTAGTGATTTCACAAGCTTTCACTACAATATAATTTAGCAGTTTTGAGTTATTCCTCTCCGCAGAAAGGGCAACTCCAATTTTTAAGAGTTCCTGATTAAGTGTTTCCTGGCTTCTAAGTTTTACATCAAAGTGTTCTTTATTAACTTTTTCTGTTAAAAAAGCAATATAATTTGCTATAACTTGTGAGAAAACCTCTTTTTTAGGTTTTGTTTTAAAAGAAAAATAAGTTGTTAAGTCTGTATTATTTTTTTCTGTGGAAACAGACCATAAAATAACAGGATATTTATTCCTTTTGATTTCATCTATATCTTCACCGCTTTCATTGCCTGAAAGAATTATCCCTAAATAACCAGTTAGTGGATAATAAAAATCATCTGAAAAAACTATTTCTACACCATTGAGTTTTTTCATTGAACGGGGCAAGTTAACAGTTTTACTTACATATATAATATTACGCATCAAAATTAGATTACTCCAAAAAGCTAATTTAATAAATCTAAAATTAACAAAAAAATATATAATTTAGTTTGGATCAATTTTAATAAAATTATTTTTTATTATTTCACAAACTTTTTCATGACCGCATATAATTACATCTTCTATTATCGACCGATCATATAGTTTGCTATAGTTCACATTAGCCCCATTAAAGTATAAAAATTTAAGCCCTGCTTTCTTTGCAATAGCATGAGCAGCTGCAATATCCCATATGCAGCATTTGGGAATAATAGATCCACCTATAGCATTATGGATCAGAGGAGCAACAATTTTGATAATTGTTGAACCTATTACCCTAACCTTACCTTTAAAAGATGAAAAATTAAAAATTTGATGTGTTTTTGATGCAATAGCGATTTGAATTTCTTTATCAGGTAAAGATGCATCTGCTATTTCATCAATAACCATCTTTTCTCCATTTATGTAAATAGGCCCATTGATATCTGAATATATAAATGTCCCATTTTTCCCTCCCCATAAAGGGGCATATATAATACCTGCAATTGGTTCGCCTTTTTCCAGCAACCCAACAGCAATACACCACCCGGGCATACCCTGACTATATGAATCTGTGCCATCTATTGGATCAACAACAAAACAATAATCCCTGGAATTATCAAAAATCTTGGGGGATTCTTCTGTAATTAAATTTGCTTCCGGATATAGAGAAGAGATAGCTTTTGAAAGATATTCATTTAATTCCTTATCTATATGTGTAATAACAGAACCATCATTCTTAAAATTTCTTTTTACTTTAAACTGTTCTCTTGTAGCTTGTTCTGCAGCTTTTTTCACATATTTGATAAGAGGTTTTATAGTTGTCATATTATTTTATTTATAGCCGCAATATTATTTCCCTTAATATATCCATAAAAACAGTGTATGTCCATAG
>WRCW01000139.1 GCA_009783755.1 Spirochaetaceae bacterium | reverse complement strand
TTACAGTTTTGTTGCTACCGGTGTGCGGAGTTTTTGCAACAGGCAAGGGAGAAAAATCTGGATCAGGAAAATTGACAACATTAAATGTTGCTGTTCCTGCATTTCCCGATATATTAAATCCTGCTAGTCCGGTACTTTCTCTGGCTATGTACAGAGTAAGTTATAACATTTTTAACAATTTGATTGGATATGATTTTAAAGGAGATAAGGGTCTTGTGCCAAGCCTTGCAGAATCATGGAAGCAGATTGATGGAAAAACACTAGAGATAAAACTTAGAAAAGGGGTTAAATTTCATAATGGCGATGAATTAACTTCAGAAGATGTTGCTTTTACATTTGAAAAAATTTGGGATCCTGTAATTGGTTCAAAAAGCGCAGCAAATCAATGGGCTCTTTTTGATAAGGTTGAAATAATAGATAAATACACAGTAAGGTTTCATACAAAAGCAGTAGATCCTGTAATGCCAAATAGATTAACTCTTCCTGGTTTTCAGATAATAAATAAAAGATCTGTAAAAGAAGCAAAAAGCTTTGAGGATTGGACATTTAAACCGGTTGGTACAGGACCTTTTAAAGTAAAATCTTTCAATCCAGCAGACAAGCTTGTTCTTGAAGCGCATAAAGATTATTTTGGCGGAACCCCGGCAGTGGATACCCTTATCTTTAATTCAATTCCGGAAATTTCTGCACGAATTGCTGGTCTTAAAGCAGGAGATTATCAGGTTATAAGCGATGTGGCTATTGATAGTATTAAAACTATTGAAGCAGATAATAATCTTTCAATTGAAGGCGGTCCAAGTGCAAGCTATCTAACTGTTTATTTTAATTTACATAAACCATATATGGATATACCTCTAAGAAAAGCTTTGTCATTAGCAATAGATAGAGAACTTCTTAATAAAACTCTCTTTTTAGGAAAAACAAGAGTTCCAAACGGATTACAAGATCCCGGATATGGTCCAATGTATGTAAAAGATCACCCTTATCCAAAGTATGATCCCAATGAAGCAAAAGAATGGTTAAAGAAATCCAAATACAAAGGCGAGGTAATTCCTTTTCATGTTCGTACTGACTACTATCCAAATGAATTAAGCTCTTCCCAGGCAATGGTTGAAATGTGGAGAGATGTAGGAATAAATGTTCAAATGGAAGTCAAAGAAAACTGGGGACAGGTTAGTGTGGAAGATTCCAATAAAATCCGAATAGGTGGATTAATAAATACTTCGCATACAGATCTTTATGGGGATCCATCAGGG
Source organism: Spirochaetaceae bacterium (assembly GCA_009783755.1). Taxonomy (GTDB): domain Bacteria; phylum Spirochaetota; class Spirochaetia; order CADAEX01; family CADAEX01; genus WQTU01. Next base: position 4,137 of record WRCW01000139.1, on the reverse strand, counting down.
TGTTTGTGGAGAACATATACTCCAAAATATGATGCCCAGCTTAACCATAACTGGAAAGGTCCTGATGTTGATGAATTTAACAGGCTTGGAGAACTTCTTGATTCAACAGCAGATCAAAAAGTAAGATATGATAGTGCAAAGAGAATGCTTGAGATTTTTGATGCTAATCCACCTGCAACGATTCTTTACCAGAATGTTGTTTTCTCGGCAAAGAGAAAAAATATTGACTGGAGTGCCTACAAACAGGTTTATATGTATTTTGGTCCTGAAAATTTCAAACAATAATATATAAAATAAAACAGCTCTTGATAGAGCTGTTTTATTTTTAAATAGTAATTATTACTTCGTTCCGGAAGCGATTTCAGAAATAATAGCAACCACCATTTCCGCCAATTTATTTAATTCTTCTATAGGCATTTTTTCATTCTTCGAATGAACATCTTCAAACCCGCAAGACAGAATAGCTGTAGGAACACCATAACTATTAAATATATTTGCGTCACTTCCACCACCAGCAGCAAGCAACTCGCAAGGTCTTCCAATTTTGACTGCAGCACGTTTTACTATTTCAACAACAAGATCTCCTTCCTTCAATCTAATGCTCGGATAACTAGTTTGAACTTCAATTTCAACTCTTCCGCCCAGCTCTTCTGCCGCTGCTTCAAAAGCGCGTTTCATTTTTTCTATCTGCATATTTAATTTAGTTTCGTCAAGAGAACGGGCTTCAGCTATCACAATGACATGATCGCAAACAATATTCGTAGACACATCGGCTTTAAACACCCCGATATTTGCTGTTGTTTCAGAATCGATCCGCCCATGGGGCATAGCTACAACTGCTTTTGCGGCAATCATAACAGCGGAAACTCCTTTTTCCGGGCTTATTCCAGCATGAGCGCTTTTTCCATAAACATTGGCGATGATTTTCTTTTTGGCAGGCGAATGAACTTTAATATTTCCAACTTTGCCTCCAGTATCTATGGAATACCCGTATTTTGCCTTTAAACTCCTGGTATCCAGTGCTTTTACTCCGTACATGCCAACTTCCTCACTGGTTGTCATAATGAACTGAATATCCCCATGAGGTATATTGTCTTCTTTTAATATATGAATTGCTTCCAATATTGCCGCAATACCAACTTTATCATCAGCTCCTAAAATAGTTGTTCCATCAGAATAAACAACACCTTCTTTCACTATGGGTTTTATTCTGGTTCCCGGCGACACGGTATCCATATGAGCATTGAAAAAAACAGTATCTGCACCTTCTATATTTCCTTTCATAAAGGCAATTACGTTGCCGGCTTCACATTTTGAAACAGAGGCTGTGTCATCCTCATACACTTCAAGATCAAGATCTTTGAACTTCTTAAGTAATATTTTTGCGAACTTGCCTTCTTTGAACGATTCTGAGTCGATTTGTACAAGTTCTAAAAACTCATGTAAGAGTCTTTGTTCATTTAACATCCATTATCCATCCTTTTAGAGAATTTAAAAAGGGCTGCCTGCTTCCAGGACAGCCCCTTTCTTAAATTATTGTTTAAAATTTTCAGGACCAAAATACATATAAACCTGTTTGTAAGCACTCCAATTAAGATCTTTTCTCTTTCCAGCAAAAACAACATTCTGGTAAAGAATAATTGCAGGTGGATTAGCATCAAAAATCTCAAGCATCCTTTTGGCGCTATTATATCTTTCTTTTTGATCTATTGAAGAATCAAGGATTTCTCCAAGTTTGTTAAACTCATCTACATCTGGTCCTTTCCAGTTATAATACCTTTGAGCATCATATTGCGGAGTATATGTTCTCCATAAACAACCTGATGGATCTCCATAAAGATCTGTATGAGATGTATTTCTCATAGCCAATATTCTTATTTTGTCAGGTCCTTCCATGTTAACCATCGATCCGCTTTCTTTTACTTCAAGTTCAACATTTATTCCAGCAACTCTCCACATCGCAACCATTGCCTGAGCAACGTCTACTTCATTTGGATAAGAGTTATTAAAAGAAAAATAATTAATTGCTTCGCCATTATATTTTGATTTTGCTACCAATTCTTTTGCTTTATTAAGATCAAACTTTGGATAAGGGTGTTCTTTTACAAACATCGGACCATATCCAGGATCCTGAAGCCCATTTGGAACTCTTGTTCTTCCGGAAAAAAGTGTTTTATTAAGAAGTTCTCTATCAACTGCTAATGACATGGCCTGTCTTAAATGAACATCAAAATATGGTTTATGCATATTAAAGTAAACAGCAATAAAGCTGGCACTTGTACCACCTACAACTATCAAATTTTTATCTGCTTCAATAGTTTTTATTTGGTCTGTAGGTACATCGCTTATAACCTGAAAATCTCCTGCTTTAAGACCGGCAATTCTTGCAGCAACTTCAGGAATTCTTCTGAATATAAGTTCATCGGCATGCGGCTTTCCGCCCCAATATTCTTTATGCGCTTCAAGAACAAGTTTATCTGCAGAATTATATGATATTACTTTAAAAGGACCTGTACCAACTGGCTTAAATGACCAGTCTTCTACACTTTTTGCTTCTTTTAAAGCTCTTTTATTTATTATCTGAAAACCAGGAAGAGATAATCTGTTTATCATTACAGGATCTGTTTTTTTTGTATGAAACCTTACTGTGTATTTATCTATTATTTCAACCTTATCAAAAAGAGACCATTGACCTGCTACACTTTTTGAGCCAATTACAGGATCCCATATTTTTTCAAATGTAAAAGCAACATCTTCTGAAGTTAATTCATCTCCATTATGGAACTTAACCCCTTTTCTTAAATATACTTCAAGCGTTTTTCCATCAATCTGTTTCCATGATTCTGCAAGACTAGGCAAAAGACCTTTATCATTTTTAAAGTCATATTCAATTAGGTTGTTAAAAATATTAGAGCCCACTCTGTACATAGACACGGACGTTGTTGCACTAGCAGGATTTAGTGTCTCAGAAAGCGCAGGAACTGCAACATTTATTGTTGATAATTTTCCTGATCCTGATTTTTCTCCTCCGCCTCTTGCAAAAACTCCGCACACCGGAAGCAAGAAAACTATAACAAAAATTAAAATAGAAACTTTTCTCATAAATCTCTCCTGGATATAAAAATATTATCATGCATTATAACATAGAGTATTCATAATAAAAAACAGTATTTAAATGATCTAATATTAAGATACTTTGTTTCCTTTAGTGTGTCGTACTTTAGTTCAGTACAAAATCAGGGCAAAGAAGTGGACTTTTTAATTGAAAATACCAATGGGAAAATTATTGGAATAGACGTAAAACTTGACAGCTTCATCATTACAAATTTGCTGGAACTGTCATACCATAGGTTTTTTGTATAAGTATTATAAAATATTGTATATTTATGGCTTTTTAGAAATAAATTATTGTCAAACCATTTTCAGTATTATAGAATGTTTCCGTTTTGTATATTTTAACATGAGAAGAGGTCATTTTTAATGAGCATTAGAAAATTTAAGAAAATTATGTCTGCCAACAGAGGCGAAATAGCAATAAGGACTTTTCGCGCCTGTATGGAGCTTGGCATAAAAACTGTAGCAATTTACTCCAATGAAGACAGATTGTCTCTTTACAGAACAAAAGCAGATGAAGCCTACCTTATTGGAAAAGGGAAGGGGCCTATTGATGCATATCTTGGAATAGATGAAATCATAGAGCTTGCAAAAAAGAAAGAAGTTGATGCGATCCATCCGGGTTATGGATTTTTATCAGAAAATCCTGTGTTTTCAGAAGCATGTGAAAAAGCAGGTATTGTTTTTATAGGCCCTACTGCACAACAGCAGAAAGCTCTTGGGGACAAAGTTTCTGGCCGCCATGCTGCAATTGCTGCAGGTGTGCCTGTTGTACCTGGAACTGAAAAACCTATTGAACTTGATGAAGATGCATTTAAATTTGCAAAAACACATGGTTATCCAATAATAGTAAAAGCAGCTGCCGGCGGTGGTGGAAGAGGAATGAGAGTTGCGCATGACCATCAGCAGCTTGTCGAAGGGCTTTCCAGCGCAAGGAGCGAAGCAAAAGCATCTTTTGGAGACCCGACTGTTTTTCTTGAAAAATATCTTATAAAACCAAAACATATTGAAATACAGGTTATT
>WRCW01000138.1 GCA_009783755.1 Spirochaetaceae bacterium | reverse complement strand
CACAGAAATCAACTTTGCCTTGCCCTCGTCACTAAAGAACACTTTCATTGCCTGATATACCGCATCTGCACTCATGTCTTTTGAGGCAGCAAGATACACAACAAAGTAGGGGCATTGTACCACCTGGGTCTGACCCTTATACACATTGGCTTGAATTTGTCCTCTGGTAAAGAAGGGGGTTTCTCTGACAATCCTGTCCATTTCTTCGTTTGAAAAGGGGATAACAATGATATCTCTGGTGTTAGCCAATTCTACGATGCCGCTGGAAGGGTGACCGCTCATGCCAAGCACATCAGCCTGTCCGTCCTGTATAGCGCGGGCGCCGTCTGCAAAAGCCAATTCCTGCTCAGTTACCTTTATTCCCAATGACTGGAGAACTCTTCTTGAGTTGTCGCTTGAACCTGAGCCCGGAGGGCCAAGTACAACCCTCTTTCCCTGAACATCTGACATCTTGGTAATGCCACTGGCTTTTGTAGCTACAAAATATATTGAACTGTCGTAAATTTCAAACATTATGGTGCCTTTATTACTGGGTTTTCCTTCCAGGATTCCTGTACCTTTTTGAGCCTCATAAAGATGATATCCATAGGAAAGGGCCATATCCGCTTCTCCCAGAGCCAAGCGACGGGTATTTTCTACAGAACCGCCTGAAGCAATAAAGTCCAACATATAGCGGTCGCCCAACTTGTCGTTGAACAAAGTGGTAATACCGCCTGCCATTGTATACCAAGTTCCTCCTACATTGCTGGTAGAGAAAGCAAACCGTTCAACTTTTGGTGCAGCGCCTTCCTTTTTTCCTGTGGCGAAAGCCTGTGATGCCACCAACAGAGCAAGACATAATACTGCTAAAATAAACAAACTTCTCTTCATATTTTTCCTCCTAGGATTTTTTTGAGAATTTTCAAAAATATAAATTTTATAACAATATAGTTTACATTGATCATTAGGAAAGGACAACTCTTTTTTACAAATCCTCTTTAAAAAACCATTGGTTAAATTGTCAAGGACATCTATCGTTTTATGTTAAAGAGAGCCCTGCACTGCGTCTCTATTTTTATACAAGCCAAAGCGCATGCTCTTCTTAAAGCAGATATAAATTGCGGCATGGAGGTTCAAGTCCTCTTCCGGGCATATTTTTAAGATAAAAGACTTGAGCCAATTAATGTGACAAGACTGATATTATTGCGTCTGAAATACCTGAAAAGAAAAAAGTCATCAATCCAAGAATAGCCACAAAAACGAAACAGTAATAAAATGATTTACGTAAAAGTTTTGACTCTTGCCCGTAAAGGCCTACAGATGCAAGAGCAACTGCAATTTTATATGGCGAAAGAGTTTTTCCTATGGTTCCCCCTGCAAGGTTTGCAGATATCAGCCAATACTCATTTATTCCAAGATTCATTGCAACATGTTTTTGAAACTCGCCAAAAAGAATACATGATGAAATTGAACTTCCTGTAATAAACGCGCCAAGCGCTCCAATGGCTGAAGAAAATAACGGATATAAAGAACCTGTAGCAATTGCTGTTTGTTCTGCAAGTATTTTGATCATACCGCTATATCTCATGATCGTTGCAAATGATACAACAAGTATTAATAAAATTGATGGAGATTTTATGGTTTTAAATGTTTTTGTTAAGGAAATCCATAAAACAGAATAGTTCTTTTTTTGTTTTAGTGTATCTATAAAGATCGTTATTAGAACTGCCATGAGTATCAATACGCCTGGATTTGTTAACCAGTAGAATGTAAGAATTTTACCTTCTTCTCCTGGATAAAATTTAATACTTGAATTAATTGAATCAAGAGCATTTTTTATTTCAGGGAAAAGAGGACTTACAAGAGTTATAAGAATAAGAACAAAAAAATAGACTGAAAAAGAATTAATGATTTCTCCAGAGGAGATATTTTTTAACTCAACCTCTTTATCTTGTAACAAGGCTCTCTTGGCTGCTTTCTTTCTTAATGAAGTTACAATAATAACTAACGTTATAACAACAAGTGATCCGACTATTATCGGCAATTCTGGTCCCAGAAAAAAAGCAACTAAAAAATAACTGATAGAAAAACCCAAAGAAGCTGCCAGGGTTTCAGGTAAATATTTAAGAGCTTTTTTAAATGATTTTTCTGTTAGCAAAACAAGAATAAAGGGAATAATTATAGCAAAAGGAAGAAGTTGTGATGCTACAAATGCAGACATTATATTCGGATCAAGATCTGTGATAATAGAAACTGTTATTGCAGGAATTCCAACTGCGCCGTAAGCAGATGGAACTGTATTTGCCAAAAGGCAAATAAAAGCCGAGAAAAAAGGGTTAAACCCTAAAGCTATCATAATTCCTGCAGGAATTATTACAGGAGTGCCATATCCGGCAATTCCTTCCAGCAAATTTCCAAATCCCCATACCAGGATTAAAACCAGAACACTTTTTTCTTCACTAAAAGAAGTTATAAATTTTTTGATAATATCAATTCTTTTGGTTTCTATAATAAAATTATATGAAAAAAGAGCAGCAAAAAGGACAATAATCATTGGCCATAATGTAAAAACAACCCCTTCAAGCAGGCTCATAAAAATCAAAAATAGATTCTGATTAAAAAATAAAACAGCAATAATTATTGCGGAAAGTAATGAAATAAAAGCAGCATATTTTGGAGATATTTTTAATACTCCAAGGAAGAGTATTAAAATAAATAGTGGTAGAAATGATAAAAGAAAATGCATCATGTTATTTATTATCTTCCATATTAATTTTCAATTAATAATTAGTTTTCAGTGACTAAAAGTTAGTATATATTAATAACAAACAGTATAAAAGGGGATATGATTAATATATGTGGGCTATATACGCTTTATTGTCTGCTTTATTTGCAGCACTTGTTTCTATTCTTGCAAAAATAGGTATTGAAAATGTCAACTCCAACCTGGCAACAGCCATCAGAACAGTTGTTGTTCTGGTACTTGCCTGGGGAATTGTGTTTGTCACAGGCAAACATAATGAGATAACAAATATTTCTCAAAAGAGCTTATTGTTTCTGGTTCTTTCCGGCTTTGCTACAGGATTTTCCTGGTTGTTTTATTACAAAGCTTTGCAGATCGGGCAAGCGTCAAAAGTTGTGCCTGTTGATAAATTCAGTGTTGTTATAAGTATGATTATGGCATTCTTGATTTTGGGTGAAACAATAAGTATCAAAACAATTATAGGAGGCATTTTGATTACGGCTGGTACTGTTGTTTTAATATTATAGATAACAAATAGATTGCCGGATCAAGCCCCCTTAACAGAGGGAAAGTCCGGCAATGGTGTGTCTTATTGTAAAATCATTCCTGCTTTACAGAATCCTGCTGTATAGAAGGTCTATAGTTTTTGGGATTTTTCTTATAAATCCACTGCATTGCAAAAATAAATAAAATAATCACAAGACCAATCCAGTCGCTAAAGGTTCCTGGTTTGATCAGGAGCACGGCCCCTCCGCACAAGATAATACGTTCAATCGCAAACATTTTACGCCGGATAAAGCCGGCCATACCTATTGCAAAACATATAGCTCCTATAACTGCTGTTATAACTACAATAACTATTGAAACTGTAAGTTTTTCTGTCCCAAGAAGCATTGATGTATTGAACACAAAAATAAATGGAACAATATATACTACAGCCGCAAGCCTTGTAGCATGAAAGGTCGTCATCCAAAATGATGTGCCTCCGATTGCAGAGGCCGTATATGATGTTATTGCTACAGGAGGTGTGATCTCGCTCATTATTCCAAAATAAAAGCAGAAAAGGTGTGCAGCAAGTGGCATTACCCCTACTTTAACCATAATAGGTACTGTCATTATCGTCATAATTATGTAGTTGGCTGTTGTTGGAACGCCCAGTCCAAGAACCAAACACATTAACATTGTGAGTACAAGTGTTAAAATAAGATTATTTTTTGACAATCCAGTAAGGAAAACAGTAAGAGCAGGGGTGAGCCCTGTAATGGCTGCAGTTCCTACTACAAGGCCTGCAACAGCGCAGGGAATTGCAACAACTGTAAGGGTTTGTCCTGCAGAATCAAGTATTTTTAAAAATTTTTTAGGAGTAATTCTTGTATTTTTATCAAATATGCTTAATGCAAGACAGGATAAAAATGCATATAAAGCAGCACTCAAAGGAGAAAAGTTTTTTACCAAGAGGAGTACCAGAATTACAAGAGGAAGGAATAGATAACCTTTTGTAAGAGCATCTTTTTTCCATGCCGGGATTTCAGATTTTGGAAGACCCTTAGCTCCTATTTTTTTGGTCTCAAAATGGACCATGGTATATACGCCTGTATAATAAAGGATCGAAGGCAAAATAGCTGCAACAACAATTTTAAGGTAGCTTATTCCAAGGAATTCTGCCATTATAAATGCTGCGGAACCCATTATGGGCGGAGTGATTTGCCCTCCAAGAGAAGCAGAAGCTTCAACGCCTGCTGCAAGAGACCCGGGAATTCCTGATCTTTTCATAAGAGGTATTGTTATGGGTCCAGAGAAGGCAACGTTAGAAGTTGAAGAACCGCTTATCATAGAAAACATGCTGCTTGCAATAACAGCCATCTTTGCAGGGCCCCCAACCATTGCACCAAAAATCCCTTTAGCTACTTTCATAAGAACATCGGAAAGTCCTGTTGTTTGTATCGCTGCTCCAAGAAGGAGGAACATTGCTATAAAGGTCGAAGAAACACCAAGTGGTGTAGACCAAAGACCTGCATCTATAAGAATGAATTTTCTTATAATCATTGATAAGCTGAAACCAGGGTGAAAGAAAAGACCAGCACCTCCTAATTTACAATAAAGCAACATTCCTACCCCTATAAACATTAAAATTGGGCCTACTGCACGTCTTGCTGCTTCAAGTACGCAAATAAGGATCCAGACACCTAATATCATATCTACCAATGTAAAAGTACCAACTCTTGAAAGAATTGAATTTGCATTTATAGCTATGTATAAACATCCAATAACCCCTGTAATAATAAAGATAATATCATACCAATAAAATCTTTCTTCTATTTCTTCATTGTAAGTTTTTCTCATTTTTCTAGTAAAATACCAGGCAGCAGAAAATCCAACTGTTAATATTATTGCTGTTATAACAAGGACTATAGGCATATTTATTTTTTTTGCATTCAGAATAGAATATATTGTTGCCCAGATACCAATACCAAGAAAAACATATGGACCAAAAGGCTCTTTTGTTGCACCTTTGTTTCTGTTTGCTGCAAATTTTAAAAAACATATAATTAATGCAAAGGCAAGGTGAATACCTCTTTGCCTTAGTGCTGTAAATACTCCAAAGAAAGCTGTATATAAATGGAATAATCCGAATAATATTGCGACTATTGATATAACCATCAGAACTTGTTTTCCATGACTTCTATATCCTGTAAT
>WRCW01000137.1 GCA_009783755.1 Spirochaetaceae bacterium | reverse complement strand
TTTAGGCCCCTTATCTGGCTTCTCATTTTTTCTGATACAGCAAGTCCTGAAGCATCGTCACCGGCTCTATTGATTCTTAATCCTGAGCTGAGTTTTTCAATATTTTTATCTAATTCGCCACCTGAAATTCCCAGCTGTCTATTAGCATACATAGCGCTCATGTTGTGATTAATAATCATAAGCCCTCCTTGAAATATTTAATAAAAGGCATCCCTTGCCTTTATTGAAACAACCTTTTTGAGGCATATATTTTAAGAAGTATACGCGCCACTTCTTAATTACCCTTAAAAGGAACATCTCTCCCCATTTAAGAGGTGTTTCCCGGTTATTTCCCAATATTTTAGGAGGTTATTTCAAAGAACAGTAAGGGCAGTTTAAAACTGCCCTTAAATATATACTTAATTGTATATATAATATCTATCCCAAAAGTCTAAAACTTTGTGGATTTAATTGTTTTTTAGGGTTATTTGTCCATAATGCGCAAACATTATGGACATCCACCATATATAATAATACCTTAACCCAATAATTGCAATACTGATTGTGCCTTTGTGTTTGCCTGAGCAAGCATTGCTGTTCCAGCCTGAATAAGGATCTGGTTTTTAACATATTCAACAACTTCTTTAGCCATATCAACATCTCTGATCCTTGATTCTGATGCCTGGAGGTTTTCTGCTCCTACATCAAGACCTTTTACAGTGTGATCAAGTCTGTTCTGGTATGCGCCCAAGTCTGCTCTCTGTTTGTTGATCTTTTTCATTGCTTCATCAATAAGTCCTATTGATAAGTTTGCTTTATCAGCAGATGAAATTGTTAAAATGCTGTCATCATGGACATTTCTAACTCCAAGACCTTTTGCAGTCATTGTTCCTATGAAAGCTCTGATTCTTTGATCCATATTAGCACCAATATGGAACCACATTGATCCAGTTACGATGTTTTGTCCTGAATCTCTTGCAAATCTTCCTGTAAGCATATTCATGCCATTAAATTGAGCATGAGAAGCTATTCTGTCTACTTCATCAATAAGCTGTGAAACTTCAACCTGGATCTGCATCCTGTCTTCTTCAGTATAAATACCGTTTGAAGCCTGTATTGCAAGCTCTCTCATTCTGTGAAGAATGTCCTGCGCTTCCTGTAAATATCCTTCGGTTGTCTGTATAAAAGAGATTGCATCAGATGCATTTCTTGAAGCCTGATTAAGACCTCTTATCTGGCTTCTCATTTTTTCAGATACAGCAAGACCAGAAGCATCATCACCAGCTTTTGTGATTCTTAGACCAGAAGCAAGTTTCTCGATATTTGATGTAACTTCTCTGTCTGTTACACCAAGTTGCCTTTGTGCAAACATTGCACTAATGTTGTGGTTAATTATCATATTTCCTCCATGATTATTGATCAGGCATCCCTTGCCTGATATTTTTTTTTAAAAAAATGTTAAAGACCCTAAATTATTACCGATAATAATAATGATAAAGGGGTACTCCGCTCTTTTGGAGAGCCCATTTTTCTACTTTTGTAATCGACAGAACTCTCTATAATCTTTACTCATTATTTTAAAAAAAATAAAATTTAAATGATTTACTGTTATTTTAAGGCAATATTGCCAAATTAGAGGTTAAAGAAGTGTTTGATTTATGCCTGGAGGTTGAGAGATCGAGCGATTCCCTCAACGAAGTGAGGAGAAGTTGAGTATGGCTCGGTCGCAGGGAAATATAAGTAATTTTATTATTAAAATTTTTATTTAAATTTCTTTTGCTATTATTTCAAGGTATTTTTTAGCTATTTCGTCATTTTCATCATATTCCAGAGATGAAAGAAAAAATGATTGCGCTTTTTTGATATCTTTGTTCTTATAATGAAGAATTCCCAGATTGGAAATGATTTTTACATTCTCAGGTTCAATTTTAAGGGCTTGCAGAAGGTATTTTTCCGCTTCTTTTTGATTTCCTGTTTCAATGCTGCATATTGCTATTTCATTTAATACATCAACTGATTTTTCTCCAAGCTCAAGTACTTTTAAAAATGCCTCATGTGCTTCTTTATATTTTTCAATTCTTCTATATCCCCAGCCAAGAATAAACCATGCATTCCAGATATCCGGTGATTTTTCAATAAATTCAGATATAATTTTTATCCCTTCTTCTTCCTGGCAAAGCTGGATCATGTCATATGCTTTTTTGATTTTTTGATCGAGCATATTATTTACTTCAATTTCTTTTAAAATTTTTAAAACTGTTTTTCTTCTTTCAATATCTTCGCTGGAATCGCTAAGTTCCATATAAATAGAGAAATGTTCTTTTGCTTTTTCAAAATTATGCTGGTTAAAATAAAATTTTCCTGCATAGTAGTGGGTGTTTTCTGATGAATCAATGGTAAGCGCTTTTTTATACAGATCAAAAGCTTTATCAAAATATTTATTGCTTTCAGTTTGGTTGGTTTCAGATAAAAGAGATGCTTTATGTTCATAAAGAAGAGCCATATTTATAATATTTATTGCATTTTCCGGGTCAAGCCCTTCAACTGCAAGAAAAATCTCTTCTGCAGTGGTAAGATCATTATTTCTTGCTTTTTCTACCCCTGTATCGATAAGCTGCTCTTTTAACTCAGGTTTTACTGCAGATATAAATTCTCTATAATAATTGATATGTTGAAAATCTCTGTGAAATGCCAAAATTTGAAGCATTGCTGCAATTATTTTTTCCCAGGAAAGTTCTGCAAGGCTCCCTTTTTCTATGGATTCATCTTTTTCTATAGGCAATGGGATTTCAGGATCAATATTAAATCCATTTATTTCTCCTGCTAATTTTTCAGGGATTTTTATAAAAACTATTTCATTCACTTGAATTACCTGTCTTTGTTCATCCTGCTGGTTTACCTATCTTTATAGGGCAGGGTGAGTTTTATTGTGGCTTAGCCTGCTCTTTGCCTGAAGCTTGCGCTTCTCCCGAAGGTTGCGCTGTGTCTGTAGATTGCTCTTCGCCTGAAGCCTGAACTACATCCAAAGGTTGCTCTGTGCTTGAAGGCTGCTCTGTAGCTGAAGGTTTTTCTTTATCAGAAACAGGCTCTGCACCCTTCATGCTTTTTAAATAACTTTCAATGCTCATTTTAAAACTAATGGGAATTGTTTCAGTGATAAGCTGAACGCCAATTAATACAACATCATTTCTTCCTGTAATATCATTTATTCTTACAATTTGCCCTTTGATTTGCCACTCATTAGTTGATGAACTGAATTTTATGATCAACTCTTTATTTAAATGAAATTTAAAAGCTTTTACACCAATTGCCATTATACCGGAAGCAGATATATCCACGATTATTGCTTTTCTTGGAATATTTTCAATAACAAGATTTATATCTCTTGATGTGAATCCAAGTGTTGTATAGTTGCTATTATTGATTATTATGCGAAAATCCTTCCGCTTCTGAAAATTGATATTTGCTTCAAGCAATTGCCCAAGGATTATTATCAGATCATCAGGTGGACGCTGGGTATATGATAAAAAAGCATAGTTTAAATCAGATTCTCCCTCTGTATATGCGCTATATCCTGTTATTTTTGCATTTATATAAAATGATATTATATCGTGTTTTTCAGGAACATTAAAAGCAAGTCTCAAAGAAATAAGCCCGCTTGATTTATTTACCTTTGAAATAAAATTATCTCCAATATTTACAATAACTCTCCCTTTATTCATTGAGGTTGAGTATAAAAGGCATTTTTTCTGATTTCCGCCAAATCTTATATATGTTTCTTTATGGCTAAAAAGTGTTGTTGATACAATATCTTTTGTAAAAGTTATATCTATATCATTATATAGGTCAAATAATCTTGATATCTGAAAGCCAGTTAATATGGACATAGAAATAATGATATTATTCACATATAGAAGTGTCAATGATTTTCTATACCAGGAACAGTTATATAGTTTTAATGATTTTTTTAGAAATTATTGGTTAAAGTCCCGGATTATATAGAATCCACGACTTTAACCAATAGTGATTTGCTTTGGAAAATATCTTATTTTTTAAGTTTTTCCAGGGCTGTTCTGGCTGCCTGTATAACAGCAGTAGACCATGTTGGAATAGTTGTCACGATTATAAGTTCTTCCTGTGCAGCAGAATTTTCGCTGTTTCCAAGAGCATTTATGGTTGCTATTACGGTCCTTCTATCAATAAATGGGGACATCCCATCTGCCTGTTTCTTGTTCTGATCTTTAAGATATGTAGTTAAAGTTGCAACAGCTTCATTATTTTTAAAGGTGCCTAATGTTTCAATTACAGTTAATTTTTCACTTACATCATAATTGTCAAAAAGAATTCGCTCAAGATATGGTACTGCTGCCAGCGCCTTGTATGAAGATTCTGAAAGCATATTGCAGGCAAGTAGTCTTAAAGTTAAGAGTTCCATACTTTCAGCTACGCTGCTTGTTATATGGCGTATTCCTTCATTAAGTGCAGCTACTGCTAATTCTGATTTTTGTTGACTGGAAGCAGATGATTCATTTTCTGTGCTTAATGCAAGGATTTTATTGCTAAAACTTGGATCTTTTTCAATAATATTTTTAAGAATACTGGATGGATCGTCTGATATTAGTTTTAAAGCGTTTTTTGCTCTCTCTTTTATTCCTGATCTTGAGCTGTACCACCCTGTTGATGCATAAAAAACAGCTTCATAAGATTTTTCATCTTTTACATTTTCAAAATAAGTTATCAAGGCAGAAGCTATAGCCTCATTGTCGCTCATATTTGTATTGCCTTCTGTTCTCATATTGATATTTCTTAATGTTATAATAAAATCATCCAAATACCTAACAGAACCCATTTTACCCAAAGCTACAATTGATTCGGTTTGTATGAGGATAATATTGGTGTGTTGATAAGCTCGGAAAATAGCTTCTTCTGCCTCAATGACTTTAAAATCTCCCAGCTTTTTTATAGATATTTTCTGGATTTCGTCAAAAAACTTTTTGTCACTGTTGTCCAGAGAAGATTGAACAATGAGGTTTGTATCATCAAGCGCTTTTTGAAATAAAGGAATGAGCCCTCTGTCCTCTGTGTCTACAACATTTTGCAGAATACTATATTTATACTCAAGAGTGTCGATTCTATCATAAAGTCCGAGCCACATTTCAGCAGATTGGCTGAAAACAGGCATCGCAACTATAATAAAAACCAATATCAGTTGTAATTTTTTCATATTAAACTCCAATTATTTTTAGATTTATTATGATTATTCTATAAAAGAAGGATTTTCGCAAGATATTTGATTTTTTATTGGGAAAGTTGGATATAAAAAAACCCGCGAAACCGCTTGGGGAAAATCTCTTGAACTCATAGTTCAAGTGGGTTTCATTTGCAAAATCAAATAGACTTTGCATAAAGGAATCCCTTTGTTATGGTTTGTCCCAAGAGATTTCACTCTCCGCCC
>WRCW01000136.1 GCA_009783755.1 Spirochaetaceae bacterium | reverse complement strand
TACAGTTTTGGGGAAACCATCAGAAGGCATTCCTCCTATTGAGGTAATAGTTAACATTAATTTTTAACTCTGTACGAACAACTTAAATATCTCTATATTCTTATACAATAAGAACTTGACATTATACACTTGACACTATTTTAAAGATAATAAAAACTTGATATGTGACAACCAAAGAATCAGATAAATACTTAAAACAACTCTCTAAAGCATTAGCTTCAACCAAAGATGATGCTTTGATTTTGGAATTTCTTCACAGTATTCTTACCCCAAATGAAATATCTGAAGTAGCATCAAGATGGGCTCTTGTGATGAAAATACATGAAGGGACAAGCCAGCGAAAAATTGCAAATGAACTTGGATTAAGCTTATGTAAAATCACAAGAGGTTCTAAAGAGCTAAAGAAAAAAGACTCTCCATTCAAAAAAATGATAGAAAAGTGGAAAGAAATATCTGAAAAATAATTGTAAGGAAAATATTATGGATGAAAACCTCACTCAAATACCGGGAAGAATCAAAGAACTTAGGGAAGTAATGGAAATAAGTTCTTTGGATATGTCCAGGGAAATAAATATGCCTTTTGAAATATATGAAAAATATGAATCAGGTGAAATCGATATACCAATCAGTATTCTTTATAAAATCGCAGCCCGACTTGGAGTAGATGCCACAGTGCTTCTGACCGGAGATGATCCCCGCATGGACACAGCCAGTGTATGTCGCTCAGGAAAAGGGGTCAGAATCGAACGCTATCCAGGATATGAGTTTTCAAGCCTTGCATATAATTTTAAAGGGAGGACCATAGAGCCGCTTCTGGTTTATCTGGATCCTTCCAAAAAAGCTGCAGCACCAGTAAAACACTCTGGTCAGGAATTCAATTATGTAACAGAAGGGAAGGTAAAGATCACTGTAGGAAAAAAAGAATACATACTCAAAGCCGGGGATTCAATTTATTTTGATGCTGCTTTGCCTCATGCCCAAAGTGCAGTGGAAGGACCTGCAAAATTTATTACTATTATTCAGGAAAAATAAGATGAACGAAATACTATCCCGCTATTGCCCGCGCATTGACTTTGAAAGCTATGAGGATTTTTTTGCAAATTATAAATGCAATGTGCCTGATAATTTTAATTTTGCATACGATGTAGTGGATGAATGGGCTCGCCTCTATCCTGATAAACTCGCGCTTACCAGAACCGATGATAATGGAGAAGTGCAATCATGGAGTTTTTCACAAATAAAATATGAAAGCGATAAAGCAGCAAATGCGCTTATAAACATTGGCATAGTAAAAGGGGATGTAGTAATGCTCATCCTGAAACAGCGCCCGGAAGTCTGGATACTTATGGTTGCTCTTGAAAAAATCGGTGCAGTCTGTATTCCTGCCACATTTCAGCTTACACAGAAAGATATTGTTTATCGCTGCAATATTGCACAAGTTAAAATGCTTATAAGTGTTGATGATGATGAGTTACTGGAAAACATCATAAGCGCTTCGAAAGAATGCAGTGGTCTTATGCACAAGGGAGTTGTAGGTAAAAAAGTGCCACAAGGTTTTATTGATATCCAAAAAGCCATTACCAAAGCTGATGCCTCTTTTACCAGACCAAGTGGAGAAGCAGACACTAAAATCAATGAGCCAATGCTTATATATTTTTCTTCCGGAACAACCGGCATGCCAAAAATGATTCTTCATAATCATACACTTCCTTTGGGACATATTGTTACAGCCAAGTACTGGCAGTGTGTAGAAGATAACAAAGTTCACTTGACTCAAACAGATTCAGGCTGGGCTAAATTCGCCTGGGGAAAAATATATGGACAATGGATCTGCGGAGCTGCTATTGGTGTTTATGATACAGATAAATTTACTCCGCTTGGAATATTAAAAGCTCTTAGTAAGATAAAGCCTTATAGTTTCTGTGCTCCGGCAACTGTTTTTCGATATCTGATGAAGGAAGATCTTTCTGGTTATGACTTTTCTTATATTTCACATACTTCTGTTGCTGGCGAGCCATTGAGCCCTGAAGTATTTCATAAAATCAAGGAGAAGACAGGGCTGGAAATAAGGGAAGGCTTTGGTCAATCAGAGACATCAGTAATGGCAGCTACTTTCAAATGGCTGCCCATAAAACCTGGATCAATGGGCAAACCAGCTCCGCTATTTGGCCTTAGTCTTCTTGATGAAAACGATCAGCCTTGTGACGATGGTATTGTGGGTAATATCAGTATCACAACTGCAGGTAATAATATTTATTCACAAAAACCTCCTATGCCTTCTGAATCTGTGATACCAAAGGTGCCCATCAACTTTCAGTCCACGAAACAGATACCGGAGGGGAACCTCGACTTTCAGTCTCGGCGGCAGATACCGGAGGGGAACCTCGACTTTCAGTCTCGGCGGCAGATACCGGAGGGGAACCTCGACTTTCAGTCTCAGCGGCAGATACCTGGTATTTTTATTGGTTACTGGAAAGAAATCGAAATCACAAAAAAGAGTTGGTATGATGGAATCTATCATACAGGTGATATGGCCTGGCGGGATAGCGATGGCTATTATTGGTTTATAGGCCGCAACGATGATGTTATCAAATGTTCAGGCTACCGTATCGGTCCATTTGAAGTTGAAAGTGCGTTGATGGAACATCCATCTATACTTGAGTGCGCAGTTACAGCAGCGCCTGATCCAATGCGTGGTCAAATTGTCAAAGCTACTATTGTTCTGGCACAGGGATTTATCCCATCTGAAGAACTTAAAAAAGAACTCCAGAATCATGTCAAGCGTGTAACTGCACCATACAAATATCCGAGGATTGTTGAATTCGTTAATGAACTGCCAAAAACCATTAGCGGAAAAATTCAACGCAATGTAATACGCGGGAAGGACTTAAGCTGATACCCAACTCTTTATAATATTTTTGATCCCTGCTTTTACTTGAGCTTTATGTTTTTTAGGAACATATTTTAATAGGGATTTCAGCTTGGAATTTTTCGGAATAGATTTGCTGCGACGCTTCCGTGACTTAAAAATAACTTCCTCTCCCTTTATCACATTTTCCATTGCTTCAAGGCATAGTTCCAAAGTCTTAAATTTTTTTGGAACAAATTTAAGCGCCATACCATCCTGATCAAGTGCCTCAATACACATTTCCTCTTTTCTTAATTTTTCAGGAACATATTCAAGCGCCATTCCATTATCTTTCACAGCTTTATAGCATACTTTGACTGTCTTGAATTCATCTGGAACAAATTCAAGTGACCAACCATTGTTTTTTACTGTTTCAAAACATAGTTCCATTGTTTTTAATTTTTCAGGAACAAATTCTAGAGCCCTGCCATTTTTCTTTGCTGCTTCAAGACATAACTCTGCTGTTTTTAAATGTTCAGGAACAAATTCAAGAGCCCTTCCATATCTTTTTATGGCTTTAAGGCATAGCTCTGCTGTTTTTCGTTCTTCAGGAACATATTCAAGCAACCTGCCATGTTTCTTTACTACTTCAAGGCAAATCTCATCTGTTTTTAAATTTGCCGGAACATATTGAAGCGCAGCGCCAACATCTTTTACTGCTGCAAGACAGAGTTCTATTGTTTTAAGGTTTTCAGGAACTAATTCAAGCGCTACACCATTCTGTTTTACTGCATCAAGACATAGCTCTGCTGTTTTAAGATTTTCAGGAATATATCGAAGTGCACCACTGTTGTTATTAACAGCTATATGACATAATTCTTTTGTTTTTAATTCATCAGGAATAAATCTGATTGCCCAGCCATCTTTTTCTACTGCTTCAAGACACATTTGTGCTGTTTTAAGATTTTCAGGAACAGATTGAAGGTCTAAGCTGTTATTATTAACTGTATTTAAGACACTTTTTTTATTGATTTTCTTTTTTTCTGTAGATGGTTTTTTGACTGTGTTTTGGTTTAGAGCAGCTTTTTTTCCTATAGGTTTTTTCCTAGATGTTGCTTTTGCTATAACAGACTTTTTCTCAACTGCTGTTTTTTTTGTAATAGGTGTTTTAGGTGCGGGTTTTTTTCCTTTTTTGACAGTCTTAGCCATTTTTGTCTCCTTTGAATTGGTTAAATAAAAAACAAAATCTATTATATATCTTTCTTGAAAGAAAAAAAAGATAAATTTTACTTGATGATGCTGTAATGTATAAGTATGGTCACTATTTTTAACAAATAATTATCAAAATTAATATATACTATATTTAGGGTTTAAGGTAATGCCTGCTTTTAATGAATGAAAGGATATTGATTGAAAAACAAGAGGAGGGCAACTAGTTATGCTGAAAAAATCTGTATCTCATTGCCAAAGCTGTGGAATGCCATTTGACGAGGCGCATCATGAGCTTATTGCGAAAGAAGTAGATGGAAGTGAAAGCATTTATTGTATATATTGTTACAAAGATGGAGAATTTTTAAATCCAAATGCCACTATAGAAGATATTGTTGAGATGGGGGTACCACACCTTGGGTATAAAATTGGAGAACAGGCTGCACGAGAGCAGTTATCCAGGTTTCTTCCAACACTGGAGCGCTGGAAGAATAAACAATAATATTTAAATTATAAGGAATTGATCCATTCCAGAACTATTTCTACTGCTATATAGTACTATAGGTTAATAAGTCAAGCCAAAATATATTTGATAAAAAAAATAAAATCATTTATACTAAAATATAAATTTATTTTAGTATATTAATTCGTTATCCGAATCAAAAATAGGAGTTATTATGTCATTTTCCAGAGGTCTTAAAGCAAAAGCGTCAAAAGTTTGGGAGGAAGGGTATAATCATCCATTCGTGCAAGAACTTGGAAAGGGGACATTAGATAGAGAAAAATTCAAGTTTTATCTGTTGCAAGATTATCTATACTTACTGCAATATGCAAAAGTTTTCGCTATTGGAGTTGTAAAATCCGACACAGAAGAACTAATGACCAATTTTTCAACAGCTCAGTACTATATCCTTGCCAATGAAATGAATGTGCACCGTGAATATATGGCAGGTTTTGGTATTACGCAGGAAGAAATGCTTTCTGTAAAGCCCTCTTTGTACAACAGCGCATATACATCTAATATGATCGCGGTTGGTCAAACAGGTGGCCTGGCAGAGCTCATTGCTGTTGTTTTTCCTTGCGCTTGGACCTATGCTGATTATGCAAAACAACTAAAAGAGCAATATGCGGACAAGTTAGATGGCAATTTCTATAAAACGTGGATCGAAAATTATTCCAGCGCCCATTTTTCGGAAGCTTCTGAGTGGTTCTACGATGCTCTTGATAATCTGGTTGCGAATATGTCAGAGCCTCAGCGCAAGAAGATCGAAGAAATATTTATTTCCAGTGTGGAATTTGAGTATCTGTTTTGGGATATGGCTTATAAACAACAAATGTCATATATGTAATTTTTTAATAAATGCTGTTGACATAATTTTTATTG
>WRCW01000135.1 GCA_009783755.1 Spirochaetaceae bacterium | reverse complement strand
TAATAAAAGGGAGCATGGGTTATATTTTAATGAAATCCTGCCAGCTTTTGACGATCCTTATCTTATTGAATATTACGATGAAGCCCATTCAACCTTTATAGAAACACGGCTTAAGGGTTTAGCCGATTTACAAGGTTTGATAGTTCTGTATTTGTCTTATACTGAAAACCCGACTGGTCGTACAAGAATAATATCAGCACGACCTGCTGAGTCTATTGAGGAGAGAGCATATTATGAGTGGCGCAAAAACTTTATCATCTGAACGAATTGCAGAAATAAAAGCATTTAAGAATACCAATTTTATTGATTGTCCTGTGATGACAGAAGAAGAATTAAAAAAACTACGGCCTCGGCATCCTGAGTATTTTAAGCCCAAAAAACAGGCTGTCCAGATTCGCATTGATGCTGATGTATTAGCCTGGTTCAAGAGTTATGGGAAAGGTTATCAGAGTAAAATAAATGCAATACTTCGTGATGTCATGTTGCATAATACAAATACCTGACCCCAAAGAAAATTCAGGATTGTTTGAGGATTGATCAGGAATGGGAAAATATGGACAGGAAAAACTAATGGCAAATGAGTTTTTCTGAAGTCAATAGTAGCTCATATCTTCTTCTCATGGATATTTTATTTTTACACTAAATCCTAATTAAAAGAGATTTAAAAAATCTTCCTTTATTTTGCCGCTTCTGTCTTCAACTTCTTTTCTTTCCGAAGCCAGCTTGTCGAGAACTTTTCTATCCATATATTTAACACTTAATGGTTTTTCAAGGTAAAGGTTTACCTCGCTATTTTCCCAGTAAACCCCTTTTGGATCTACTCTTGTTGGCTTACTATATTTTTCTTCGAAATTTGTATGCATTGTATAAAAATCGATTCTTTCTGTGTTTAAAACCAATGTTATTATAAAAAGTTTCCCTTCATAAAACTGAAAATAACCCTTTTCAATAAAAGAAAAACCTGAACATTCTATAAGCTGCTGGCTTCTTGTCATAAGCATTGAAACATCAGGATCACCCCTATAATTAAAATAGGAATTTTCCTTAAGTTTTTCTTTTACATCATTTATTTCCATTCCTAAAGTTATATCCATAAAACCAGCAGGAAGAGGTTCTTCTGCTTTTGTACTATTATTAGAGCCTGATATACTGCTATTATCCTGTGCCAAAACAGGATAAACAGATAAAAAATAAATGAATAAAAATATCAAAATAGGTATTTTCTTTGCCATCATTCCAATATTCGGAAGAATAATCATAATGCTGAAACTTTCTCTTGCTTCCATTTAATTATCTGTATAACAACCAGTAGTGAAATTATACCAAATCCAAGCAAGTCAGTAAGAAGGCTGGGATGGATGAGCAAAAAGCCTCCCGCAATGGTGGCGAACCGCCATGGAGTAGAGACTTTTCTAAGCATGAAACCAGCAAGCCCTACAGAAATGGAGACCATTCCAATACAGGTGGTCATAACAGCCTGGAAGATCTTAAGAAATGATGCATCTATGAAAAGCATAGCTGGATTAAAAATAAAAACATACGGAACAATAAATGCAGTGATGGCAAGCCTGGTGGCGATAACGCTGGTTTTAACAGGGTTGGCTTTTGCTATAGCTGCTCCAGCATAGGAAGCCAAAGCCACCGGAGGAGTAATGTCTGCAGCAATACCAAAATAGAAAACAAACATATGAGCTGCCAGAATCGGTACCACGATACCAAGTTCTGCTCCAGAACGTACTACCATTGGAGCAGTTATGGTTGCCATAATAACATAGTTCGCTGTTGTCGGAACCCCCATTCCTAAAACCAGACATGCTACCATGGTGACTAGAAGGGCAAAAAACAAACTTGTTCCGCTGGCAACAAAGAATGAGTTATTCACAATTAACATAAGGCGGCCAACAAGGATCTGCCCAATTCCTGTAAGGGAAACAATACCAACGATGGTACCGGCAACAGCACAGGCTATGGATACATTAAGGGTGTTACGGGAACCGCTTACAAAAGCACCTACCAGTTTGGAAGGAGTAAAGCGTGTCTCTTTGCTGAAAAAACTCACCACAAATGAAGCGAGGATCGCAATACATGCTGCATAAGAGGGAGTATAACCAATGGCCATAAGCACTATCAGAACCACCACCGGGATAAATAGTAAACCCTTCTTGATAATTAAGCTTCTAAATCCAGGAATCATTTCTTTTGGCAATCCTAAAAGGCCAAGCTTTTTTGCCTCAAAGTGAACTGCAAGGAAAATTCCTATAAAGTAAAGTAATGCAGGTATAAGAGCAGAGACTGCAATCACAGGATATGGAATACCTGTCATTTCAGCCATAAGGAATGCTGCAGCTCCCATTATCGGAGGCATGATCTGCCCACCAGTTGAAGAGGAAGCTTCTACTGCTGCTGCAAACTCAGGCTTGTATCCGATTCTTTTCATTGTTGGAATGGTAACAGTACCAGAACTTACAGTGTTGGCTACTGAACTACCGGTAATAAGAGCTAAAAGGGCGCTTGCAATTACCGCAACTTTGGCAGGCCCGCCTGTAGTAGAACCAGCCACAGAATTGGCAAGGTCAATGAAAAAATTAGCGATCCCTGATTTTTCCAAAAAAGCAGCTAAAAAGATAAAGAGGACAATAAAGGTAGAACAAACACCAATGGGCGTTCCAATGATCCCATCTGTGGTGTAAAAGAGCTGATGAACTACACGGCGCAGGGAAAAACCACTAATAAAGGCATATGTGACAAAGCTCCCGGCAACTACAAGAATGGGAATCCCCACTACCCTGCGGCAAAGCTCAGCAAGGATAATCATCCCTATAAGACCCACATAGATATCCATTGGCTGTAACAAAACAGCCCGGTCAATTATTGCCCGAAAATTTACCACATAATAGAAGAAAGCGCTTGCTCCCAGGCTGCCCAGAGCTATGTCATACCACGGAATATAGTTTATACGCATAGCCTTACCGCGGCGGATGGGATAAAGTAAAAAACCAATGAATACAAGTATTCCAACAAAAGCGCAACGCCTTACCTGTTCAGGAAGATTGCCTATCAAGGTTACCCAGAAAATATAAACTGCAAACAGAATAAGAAGGGCTGTTATAATATAATTGAAAATACCAGAAAACTGGCGTACATTGTAGTCCCTGTCAAATTTAGCGATAATCTTTTCGCTTTCCTTTTGGGTTAATTCTTGATTATCATCAGACATCGATCTCTCCCATTATTAATACATACAAATTATATCATATTCATTTTAAGCGTATAGTTATATGTGCGTTTCTCCCGCATAATTCCCGTAAACTATAAACATTATCATGGATATATAGCAGATGATCAGAAACTGTCCCTACTATATAGTTGAGTTCCCTAAATGAAGTTTTATAGCCACTTATCACCAAGGCATCTCCATCACGGGTAAGTTCCTGCCCCACCTCTAAATCGCTTTGCATACCTGCACCAAAGGAAAAAAAGCGTACCGACAGGAGCCGGATCATTTTCCCTTCAATGATAAAAGTCTCCCTCACCGGGTTCTGGTTCACTGAATGAATAAATTCAATCGCAAATTCCTTGCTCTCTTTTAGAGACAATTTGCCATAAACCCTGTTGGAAGAATTATCTTTAATTTCCAAAAACTGTCCGGAGGTATTCCGGACATGAATAATAAAAAATACCGCCCCGGAAATTCCCAAGGCGGCAAGTAAAATACTTAGTACATACCACCGGGGCATTATAAATTTCAAACCATAGTCCCCGTTATTTCAGTTTTATTTAAGAGCACCTATTTCTCTGAAATATTTGGCAGCACCTGGATGGAATGGAACGGAAATACCATCTATTGCATATGAAGGAGAAAGTTCCAAGCCTTTTGCATGAGCAGCCTCAATTGCAGATTTATTCTCAAAAAGAGCTTTTGTCAATTTATATACTGTATCTTCTGAAAGTTTGTTAGTTACAATAAAAGTAGCTTTTACAGCTACGGTCATTACATCAGCAGCCTGACCTTTGTAGCTACCTGCTTTAACAGGGAACCTTGTATAGAAGGGGTATTTGCGAATGAGCTGATCTGCATGTACTTCATCAATTTCCAGAATCACTATCTCTCTGTTTGTAGCCAAATCTACAATAGCTGGAGTTGGAGCACCTGCAACACAGAAAAATGCATCAATTTTATTATCTCTGAGGGCATCTGCAGAAGCATTGAAACTTAAGTTCTGCTTTTTGATATCATCAAAAGTAATGCCATAAGCTTCCAAAATCTGCCTTGCGTTGAATTCTACACCGCTTCCAGCATCTCCAACAGAAACATTTTTGCCTTTAAGATCTGCAAGGGTTTTGATACCAGATGCAGGGCTGGCAACTATTTGACATACCTCAGCATAAAGAGCTGCCATGGTATTAAAAGAATTGATTTTTTCGCCATTAAAAAGGTCAACACCTCTCCAAGCATAGTCCATAACATCATTCTGAACTATAGCTATCTCTACTTCTCCGGCATTGATGAGCTGGATATTAGCTCTGGATGCCCCGGTTGATTGAACCGTAATGGTTATCTTGGTTTTTTCATTTAGAATTTGGGATACAGCTGAGCCATAAGCATAGTAGGTTCCAGCGCTCCCCCCTGTTGCCAAGCGAACTGTCTCTGACTTGCCTTTGCAAGCAATTATTCCCAAAGAAAGAAGCAGAATTACCATTACTGCTAATCCAATTTTTTTCATAATTCCTCCATAATAAATCCGGAGCCGAAATTAGAATCCGATCTCCTTCTGTATATTAATACTAATAATATCTTTTACTATACATTAAATTAAAAAAATCATTCAAGAGGATACTGAAAACTGTTAATGAAAATTGGAAAAATTAGGAATGACTAGCTCATAAAAAGATAAAGAACTTGTCTATATAGCAGCTAGATAGGCTAAAATCTGGCCTAAAAGCCATAGATGGCTCGATTGACTGGGGCGTTTTCTCGACATGCAAGAAGTTGTATAGTTCAATTCTGTACAGGGGAACTTTTAAAAAGCTTTCAACTTGAGAAAAGAATCTCAAGTATATATATTATTATAGACTAATCCGATAATCAGATTAAGGAAAATATGATGAATAATAAAAAAATCAATATTACAAGAAAAACAAAAGAGACTGATTTAACACTTGAACTGGATATTTCAGGAAGCGGAGAAGCAGAAATAAAGACAGAACTCCCTTTTTTTAATCATCTTTTAACTGCAATGGCTTTTCATGGCAATTTTAGCTTAAAAATTGATGGAAAAGGGGATATAGATGTTGATCCACACCATTTAGTTGAAGACATAGGGATTGTTTTAGGAGATGCACTTAGACAAACAGCACAACAATATGGCTCTATTGTAAGATTTGGTCACTCCATAATACCAATGGATGATTCTCTTTCTGAAGTTACGATCGATGTTAGCGGGAGACCATTCTGTTTTTATAAAGCAGATTACCCTCAATCCCATTCAGGCAGTTTTGATATGTCGCTTTTAAAGG
>WRCW01000134.1 GCA_009783755.1 Spirochaetaceae bacterium | reverse complement strand
TTTAAAGTTTGTATTTTATACATTAGCTGTTTTCCTTTTCAAATTTTTTCATGATCTCTACAAGTTCTTTTACCCCTTCAACAGGCATTGCATTATAGATACTTGCCCTCATCCCTCCAACAGATCTATGCCCTTTAAGTTCTACGAATCCCTGTTTCTTTGCCGTATCGATAAATTTTTTATTTAAATCATCATTTGGAAGAACAAAGGGGATATTCATAAGTGATCTGTCTTCTTTTGCAGCAGTTCCTGCAAACAGTTTTGAATTATCAAGGAAGTTGTAAAGCATAGAAGCTTTTTTAATATTTTTTTCTTCCATGGTTTTGACCCCTCCCTCTTTTTTTAACCATTCAAGAACAAGCTTAAGTATATAAATGATAAAACATGGAGGAGTGTTATATAGGGATTTATTTTCATCATGTATTTTATACTGAAGCATTGTTGGTGTAATATCCAGGCAATTTTCAATAAGATCTTTTCTTGCAATAACAAGAGTTATCCCTGATGGAGCAAGATTTTTTTGTGCTCCTGCATAGATAAGTCCGAATTTTGATACATCAATCTGCTCTGAAAGGATATTTGAAGACATATCTGCAACAAGTGGAATTTTTCCTGTTTGAGGAATCCATGTATAACGGGTGCCGTAAATTGTGTTATTCATTGTTATGTGAACATAGTCAGAATCCTGATTAAAATCCTTTACTTTTGGAATGTATGAGAAATTTTTATCTTTTGAAGATGCCAGTACTCTTGCTTCGCCATATTTTTGAGCTTCTTTTACTGCTTTGTCTGCCCATGCTCCAGTTAAAATGTAATCAGCTTTTTTATTTTTATAAAGGTTAAGGGGAACCATTGCGAACTGTGTCGATGCTCCTCCCTGAAGGAACATTACTGAATAATTTTCAGGAATACCCATAAGTTCTCTTATAAGCTCTTCAGCTTTATTTATTATTTCTTCAAAAGCTGCTGATCTGTGGCTCATCTCCATTACAGACATTCCTGTATTGTTGTAACTGAGCAGTTCTGTTTGTGCTTTTTTTAAAACTTCAAGCGGAAGCATTGAAGGTCCTGCGGCAAAATTAAATACTCTGTCCATATTTTATCTCCTTTAAATATTGTTTTACATTTGCTGTAAATTTGCTGCATCCAGCGCAGAAAGCAGCCTTAATTCTTCAACAAGATATATATTCCTTATTTGAACACCATTTTTTGGTGCAATAATTATGGGCGAAAAATTAAGTATCCCCTTTACTCCCCCTGTAACAAGCCTTTCTGCTGTTTTAATTGCATTTTCAGGAGTAACTGCAAGTATTGCATACTCTATTCCAAGCTCTTTTACTTTTTCTTCTATTTCATAGAGATGAAATAGGGGAACCTTTGTGGAAATCATTTCCATCCTGTTTGTATTGCTATCAAAACCTGCTATGATTTCAAATTCCGAAGAACCTGCATCAGGATTGTTGAGCATTGCTGCTCCAAGCATATCTAATCCAACGATACAAACTTTTTTCTTTTTTCTAAACCCAAAAGTATTGCCAATAACATTTTCAAGACTTTCCTGCGCATACCCATTTTTCCCGCTCTCAAGAGCGCCTATCATGCTTATATCTTTTCTTATATTGTGCGCACGAAACCCTGTAAGAGAGCCTAGCTCTGCAGAAGATATTTTCTCTTTGCCTTCTATTTTATTTTTTTGTAAAAGGCTGAAGAGCTTTGTTAATCTTTCCACTGTAGGAGCAGGTATGTTTAATTTCATAAATCCATATCCCAATTTTTATCTGTGAAATATTTCACAGAAAAAATACTTTTTTTCCCCACCATTGTCAATATGTTTTAATCATAATATTTTTCATAATTCAGGAAAAAAGAATGGCTCATTATGTTCTTATCTTTAGCTATTTTCATTTATCAATAAAAAGCTAAACAGTAAATATATTAACTATTATTCGCTTGACATTTTATGGTTCCTAAATGAATATTAAACTATAAATCCACCGTATGCGAGGAATGTTATGGAAGTCCAACTTAAGGAACTAATTGATAAGATTAAAAGCGATGGTGTAAACGTTGCTGAATCGAAATCTGCTGAAATACTTAAAAATGCAGAAGCAAAATCTCAGGAAATTATAGAAAAAGCTAAAAAAGAAGCTGCCCAGATAGTTGCATAAGGGAAAGAAGACGCGCTTAGGTTCGAAAATTCAGGAAAAGAAGCATTGAGCCAGGCAGGAAGAGACCTTGTATTAAACCTTCAGTCAAAAATAACAGATCTTTTTAATGTGATCGTAAAAAGCGAAGTTGCCAGTGCAATGGATGAAAAAATCTTAGGCGATGCAATTGCTAAACTGATTACTTCCTGGAATGGAGATGTTTCAAATCTTAAAATACTGCTTTCTGAAAAAGATTATGAAAAAGTAGAGAAAGGCTTAAAATCAAAACTGGCTGAACAGATCAAAAAAGGGTTTGATATTAAACTTTCTTCACAACTTGATGCTGGTTTTCTTGTTTCTGTAAAAGATGGCTCTGCCTATCATAATTTTTCAGCTGAAGGAATCGCAGAGGTGCTTTCAGAGTATTTAAACCCCAGGCTTTCGGCTCTGCTTGAAAAAGGGGTCAAAGGGAAAGCGGGGGCATAAGCCTTGGCAAATCTGTATTATTATTTAGTTGCTTCTCTACCCATGCTCTCTTATGATATGGAAAATCCCATGTCCGAAGAGGATTTTTTAGATTCATATGGGCAAATAATAACTGAAAAAGATTTTATAACTCTAAAAAATGCAAAACTAATTCCTGTTGAAGAACCCCAACCAAATAAGACTCTTGAAAAATGGAACACATGGGAGAGAACCCTTAGAAATGAACTTGTAAAAATGAGGGCAAATAAAAAAGCACTGGATGGGGAAAAATATATTGTTGATGGAGAATTTGAAACAGGTACTCTTGAAATTGCGCGGGAAATATTTCAGGCATCTAGCCCTCTTGATGCTGAATTGATTTTAAATAAAGCAAGATGGGATTATTTGGAAGAGCTTGAGGTAGGACATCATTTTGATATTGTCAAAATTATTGTCTTTTTTTTAAAACTGCAGGTATTACAGAGAAAATTGCAGATTAATAAAGAAAAAGGGAAAACTGCTTTTTCAGAGATTTATACTATTATCCATGAAAAAAACAGTACAAAGGAAAGCAATTAAAAAATTGAATATATCTTACAAACTAAAATAGATGTTTGTAACTTTTTAGAAAAATTACGGAAAATGGGAATGAGGAATATTTGTTGTAGGGGTATTTTATGGCTGATATAAAAAGTAGCGGTAAGGTTGTCGGAGTAAACGGCAACATGGTAACTGTAGAGTTTGAAGGCGAAGTTCTCCAGAATGAAGTTGGTTATGTTCAGGTAGCTACAGCAGGAGGGCAGAATAGTCTTAAATCAGAAGTTATCAGAATAAAAGGAAACAGAGCAGATATGCAGGTCTTTGAGATGACCCGCGGTATAGGTATTGGAGATAGTGTAGAACTTACTGAGAATCTTCTTGCAGTAACTTTAGGGCCTGGTCTTTTGGGACAGGTTTTTGATGGTCTTCAAAACCCTCTTCCAAAACTTGCAGAGCAAGAGGGGTTTTTCCTAAAAAGAGGTATTTATTTAAATCCTCTGCCAGATAAAAAGTGGGATTTTACACCTTGTGTAAAAACAGGAGATACAGTAACCAGGGGAGATTCCCTAGGGACTGTTCCAGAGGGAATTTTCAGCCACCAGATAATGCTTCCTTTTAATATGTATGACACATATAAAGTTAAATCAATTGCTGGCGCAGGTTCATATAAAGTAGATGATAAAATTGCTGAAGTTGAAGACACAAAAGGAAAAGTTTTTCCTCTTACAATGAAATTTCAGTGGCCTGTAAAAAGAGCAGTAGATGCTTATTCAGAAAGGCTAAAACCTGTTGATCCAATGATCGCAAAATTAAGACTGATAGATACATTTTTTCCTGTTGCAAAAGGAGGTACATATTGTATCCCTGGTCCATTCGGTGCAGGAAAAACAGTTTTGCAGCAGATAACGAGCCGAAATGCAGAAGTAGATATAGTAATTATTGCAGCATGCGGTGAAAGAGCCGGCGAGGTCGTTGAAACACTTAAGGAATTCCCGGAGCTTACTGACCCAAGAACAGGTCGGTCTCTTATGGAAAGAACAATAATAATATGTAACACAAGCTCCATGCCAGTTGCGGCAAGAGAAGCTTCTGTTTATACAGCTGTAACTCTGGCAGAATATTATCGCCAGATGGGTCTTAATATACTTCTTCTTGCAGACTCAACATCAAGATGGGCGCAGGCGATGAGAGAGATGTCCGGCCGTCTTGAGGAAATTCCTGGTGAAGAAGCATTCCCCGCATATCTTGAATCAGTTATAGCTTCTTTTTATGAAAGAGCAGGTATTGTAAGACTTAAGAATGGCAAAAAAGGGTCTGTAACAATAGGCGGGACAGTAAGTCCTGCAGGTGGAAACTTTGAAGAGCCGGTTACTCAGGCTACTCTTAAAGTAGTAGGAGCTTTCCACGGACTTTCAAGAGAAAGATCAGATGCAAGAAAATATCCGGCAATCGATCCTCTTACAAGCTGGAGCAAGTATAAAACTTCTCTTAATGAAGCAAAAGTAGAATATGCCAGAAAAATTCTTTTCAGAGGAAACGATGTTGCACAGATGATGAAAGTTGTCGGAGAAGAGGGAACAAGTATAGAGGATTTTATTCTCTATCTAAAAAGCGATTTTCTTGATGCTGTTTATATGCAACAGAACTCCTTTGATCCTGTTGATAACGCTGTTTTACTTGAAAGGCAAAAACATATTTTTGAAATAATATTTGAAATTCTTGGAACAGTTTTTGATTTACAGTCAAAAGATGAAGCAAGACAGTATTTTAACCAGCTAAGACAGCTTTTCCTTGACTACAACGGAACAGGTTGGCAAACAGATGAATTTAAGGCAAAGGAAAAAGAACTTCGAGGAATGATTTCTTCAAAACAAAAAAGTATTGAAGAAACTGTAGCAGCTATGCTGGAAAAAAAGTAAGAGAGGCTAAAGAGAATGCGTAAGGTTTATAGTAAAATAGAATCAATAGCAGGAAACGTTATTACAGTTTCTGCAGAAGGGGTAAAATATGATGAGCTTGCCGAAGTAACTTCGGCTCACGGCAAATCGCTTGCCCAGGTCATAAAACTGAGTGATGATAAAGTTTCTCTTCAGGTTTTTTCAGGCGGAAGAGGTGTTTCGACAAATGATGAAGTGCGCTTCCTTGGCCACTCAATGCAGATTTCTGTAACAGATAATCTTTTGGGCCGTATTTTTAATGGAAGCGGCGAACCAAGAGATAATGGTCCTGCTCTTCATGAAAACATGACAGAGATTGGAGGCCCATCTGTTAACCCTGCAAAAAGAATAATTCCGAGGAACATGGTAAGAACAGGTATTCCAATGATAGATGTTTTTAATTCACTTGTTGAATCACAAAAACTTCCTATCTTCTCATCATCAGGCGAACCATACAACGAACT
>WRCW01000133.1 GCA_009783755.1 Spirochaetaceae bacterium | reverse complement strand
TTGAGCAACTATTTTTGAATCTTTCATTAAGTCTTCAATATTGATTCTGTTTTTCATACGCACTGCGATCTCTGTTCTAAGTTCTTCAAGATCAAGAAATTCTTCTGCATCTTTAAAAGAGAGCAACATTCCATGTGTATTAAGCGAAACTTCAGGCGCATCGATCAGCCCTATTATTAAAAAATCATCTGCATTTTGAGTATCATATTTTGTCCTTGAGGAAAGGGTGATCCAATCATTGATTCCTGCTCCCAGTTCTCCTGCCAAGCGTTTACCTAAAATTATCTCATTCGTTTGACTGTTTTCACTAAACCAGTTTCCTTCTATATATTTTGGAATAGTAAAAACTTTTGGGTCTGAAACTGGATCAATAGCTATCCCCACAACAGGAATACTATCCATGCCATTGGAGAGCTGTCCAAGGAATCTGGTCCTAAGAGTTACAGCTTCTACCCCATCATTACTCATAATAAATTTTTCAAGCTCAGGAATATTGGAAAGTCCATAATCAAGCGGCAAACTACTCCGCTCTGATTCATATTTATCTGTTGATATTCGCACCGATGAATCTGTAAGATTTATAATATTCTCTAATCCTGCTTTATCCATTCCTTTAAAAATAGAATCAAGTCCTATATATAATCCAATCCCAAAACACATTGTAATAATCGTAAAAGCTGTTCGCTTTCCATGCCGGACAACGTTGCGCCATGCGATTTTGAAAATAGTTTTCCATGTTCCTGTAGATGGCAAATTGCTGGATCCTCGCTGCATTATCACTCTTCCTTTTTTGCATCTGAATGGATAAATCCATCCCGTATTGTTATGACCCGCCTTGCGTGTTTCTGAACAAGAAGGTCGTGCGTAGAAAAGATAAACGTCGCATTTCTGGTACTATTTATATTTTTCATAATATCTATGATTTCTTCTGCTGTATGCGAGTCCAGATTCGCAGTTGGCTCATCTGCAAGAATTATAAATGGTTCTTTTACCAAAGCCCGCGCAATAGCTACACGCTGTTCCTGTCCGCCTGATAGTTCTCTTGGAAAGCGATCTTCCTTTCCTTTTAAGCCAACTGCTTTTAAAATATCATCTGCTCTGGCTTTTATTTCTTCTTTTGAAAGTTTTTGTTCTATTACCAAAGGAAGTTCCACATTTTCTCTTACTGTAAGGACAGGGATAAGATTAAAAGACTGAAAAATAAAAGAGATATGCTCTTTCCTGTAATCAGATAATTCATTTTCAGTTAAATTACTTAACAGAGATCCATTATAATAGATATTGCCAAGAGTAGGAGAATCCAGACATCCTATGATATTAAGCAAAGTTGTTTTTCCTGATCCCGAAGGGCCGACAAGAGCTGTAAATTCCCCTTTGGTTATGGATAAATTTACACCTGCAAGCGCATTTATTTTTTCATCTCCTTTGGTATATGTTTTGACAACATTTTCAAGTTCAAGTATTTTTTCCATGGATCACTCCTGTGGCATTCCGATAGCTCTTTCATCAAACTATTTTTCCAAAGATAATTATATAGCAATTTCTTAAAAATGCTTACCAAATTATTTTTTTCATGTTATGTTATATTAATATACTATAGAATTTAAATTAACTAAAAAATAAGGAGAATATAATGAAAAATATCAGTTTATTGGCCATGATTATTGCAGCTGCATTTATTTTAATTTCCTGCGGACCAAGCGTAAAGGTTACAAGAGTAGCAGCAGATGAACAAATAGATTTAAGCGGCAGATGGAATGATATAGATTCCCAAATGGTTGCCAGGGAAATGATAAGCGATGTTGTAAATCGTCCATGGATCAATAATTTTACAAGTCAAAATAAAAGAAATCCTGTAGTGATCGTAGGAGAAGTGCGCAATAGAAGCAGTGAGCATATTGAAATACTTGTATTTACAAAAAGCCTTGAAAGAGAACTTATAAATTCAGGCAAAGTTAGATTTGTTGCATCGAAAGATGAACGCGTGGGTGTAAGGGATGAAAGATTATCCCAGCAGACCGAAGCAAGCGCAGAGACCATGAAAAGACTTGGCCAGGAAACAGGGGCAGATTTTTATCTTGGAGGAGTTATAACTTCCGTAACAGATGCTCTTGATAAGCAACGCGTTGTTTTCTATAAAACCAATCTGGAACTTATCCATATCGAAACAAACGAAAAAGTGTGGATTGGCGTCAAAGAGATAAAAAAAGTTATTGAACAGAAAAAAAATAAACGTTAGCAATTCAATAAACTAAGGGATCGATCATCCTTGAAAACTCTATTTGCTCCCAGTGGATGGGTTTTATTATGATCAAACTAAATAAAAGTGGCGACTCATGACAAAAAAAGGATATCCAATTCTTTTATCAATATTTATTTTTTTTATATTTGCATCCTGCGCAACAACAACTCGAAACATAGGCTTTGTGGATGCAGACAGAGAGGTAACTGAAAGGAACTATCTCTCTGCTGTTGAACAACTTAATACTACGGGAAAGGAAAATCCTTACAGAGACAAGGATCAGGTATTAAAATATCTTGATACAGGTATCTTATACCATATGGCAGAAAAGCATAAAGAAAGCATTGAATCTTTTAATGAAGCAGAGAGGCTTATTCAGGAAAACTTTACAAAAAGTATTACTGATGCTGGTACATCTTTTCTTCTCAATGATTACACGCTTGAATATTTTGGTGAATCTTATGAAGACCTCTACTTGAATATATTTAAAGCAATTGATTTTATCAGGCTTGATAATTTCGATAGCGCATTTGTCGAAATTCGAAGGCTTACAGATAAATTAAATCTTCTTGAAGATAAATATGGAAATATGGCGCATAGCATGAATAGTTCAAAAGATGCGCAAGGGACTATTAAAGCAGGAAAAACAGAATTCCACAATTCTGCGCTTGCAAGATATTTTGGCATACTGCTCTATCGCGCAGATAACAGGAGGGACAGCGCTGCCATAGATCTTGCAAAACTTAAAGAGGCATTCCGCAACCAGCCAAATGTTTATAATTTCCCTCCACCAAAAAATCTTGACAAGATGCTGGAAGGGACAAATAAAGCGCGTATAAATGTAGTTGCTTTCACAGGGCGCAGCCCCATTAAAAAAGCATCTTCACTAAGAATTACAACATTGGAAAATCTTATTTTAATCACACAGGAAAAAGAAGATGACCAGGGGAGAATGATCCTTACAGATCTAACCCCTATCCCCTTCTTTGGTGTTACTGGTGGATATAATTTTAAAACTCAAACTCCTGAAATGGTCAGGAGACCATCCCGCATATCAAAAATACAGGTATCTGTAAATGGCGTTCCTAGCGGAGGACTTGAGCTTATTGAAAAACTAGATGAAGTTGCCATAGAAACTTTTAATTTAAGGAAAGGGATGATTTTTTTTAAAACAGTTATAAGAACAGTAACAAAAGGGATTCTCACAAAACAGACAACAAAAGCAGCCAATAATGCAGCAGCCAATGCAGGGGGAGTAGTCCAGGTGCTTTCGTTCCTGGGAGGAATTGCCTTGACTGCTGCAGTTGATTCAAGCGAACAAGCAGACTTAAGAAGCGCCCGCTATTTTCCGGGCCAGGCTTATGTTGGAGAATTCTGGGTCGAACCTGGCGAACATATCATAACAGTTGATTATTATAACAAGTCGAATATATTGCTTTACCGGAAGGTTTTTGCTCCCGGGAATTATGTGCCAGGAAAATTATATATTTTGCCTTCTTATGATTTGCAATAGAACTCCAGCCATAAAAGCCTCTTACCTTGAGAAGAATTGGTAAGCAGCTTTGTGGATTGGTAAAAATGTTAAGAGAGGAAATCTATGAGAATTTTTACTATTTTTGCTATTCTGATTTTGCTTAATTCTTGTTCAACAACAGGTTCTAAAACAAAAGAAAAAGCTCCCAACTGGATGACCAATATTGAAGCAGATTTTCCTAATGCAAAATATCTTGCAGCAGTTGGAAGCGGAGATTCACGAAGAAGAGCACAGGAAGATGCATCAGCATTTTTAGCGCAGCAATTTACTGTCAATGTCAAAGTAGATACTGTGGCACAGCAGAAATATGCAGAACTTGTTAAGGATGATAAAAATTATAAAGAATCAGAAATAATTCTAAATCATACAATAGGTACACAGGCTAACGAAGAGTTTATAAATTTAAGATTTTCAGATCCATATACAGATAACTCAGGGACAACTCATATTGTTGCCTATATTGAAAGAGAACCTACTGCTTTTATCTATAGGGAAATAATAAGAAAAGATTTAGCAAAAGCAGAAGATTTCTATAGCAGGGCAAGTTCTGTAACTGGATCCTTCAAACGGTATGCGTTTTATGATGCTGCGTATGCGATTGGGCTAAATGCAGAAAAAATGATTGAGCAACTTCGCATTATCCATATGCCAAGTGCTGCTATATTGGGGCTTGACCTGAACAATAAAAAAATTATTGAAGCAAGGGATAAAGAAGCGGAAAAACTTTCTTACCACATATCAATAACAGGAGATAAAGAAGGCAAAATTGCAGCAATCATACGGGATACAATGCGCGAACAGGCAATTTCTTATAACCCTAACGGTAAAATGGGTGTTAAGGGGACATGGGCGCTTTCTCCTGTTTCTTTGAATCCGAGTTTTAAATCTGTGATCTGGACAGCAGATATATCTCTTTTTGACGAAACAGGTACAGTTATAGCAACTTTCTATAAAGAGGCGCGTGAAAATGGTATAACGGAAGACCAAGCTGAAACTTTTGCATACAGGGAGTTGCAGAAACATCTTTCCCAAGATTTGATAAATAATATTCAAGCCTATTTGACGAGAATTGCAATTGGTAAATAATTTTTTTGTTTTTATTATACCAATTAATTAAAAGGTGTTATAATAAAAAAAAGGAGACAACATATGAATAAACGTATTTTTTCTATCCAGATTTTTTTCTTGATTTTTCTAATCCCACAGTTGTTATTTTCCCAGGTCGGGCAAATGCCAAAAATATCTGTATTTCCCCTTGAAAATAAAGAAAAAGATATGCAAATAGATATAATATCCTCCAATATCCAAAAAACAGTAGAATTCAACCTGAAAATGATCAATAAGTATAATATTATTCAAAACTCTGTTACAAATTATTCGAGCGATAGTTTGTGGCTTTCAAACTATTGTGAAAAAAACAAAATAGATGACCTCTTATTCGGAAAAGCGTTAGTGAAGCCTGATGGCTCAATCTTAATCGAGATGTCTGTTTTTAACAGGCAGAAAAGCGCAATATCATTTACAAAATCCGAAACAGCAGCAACAGTTCTTGATATCTTTGGAGCAGCTGATAAACTTGCAATAGAAATGATGCATAGTTTCAGCGGTATGCACCTTGGATTTGGAGCAGTAAGATTTATAAATAGCGGAGAAAAGGGTCCTTATTCTGTTTATATTGACACTGTTTCTATAGGAGAAAATATTGATAACTTGTCAACAGTTCTTAATGGACCAAGAAAGGTGGTAATAACTCAGGTAAGAATGTTTGGAGAGGAAATACTAT
>WRCW01000132.1 GCA_009783755.1 Spirochaetaceae bacterium | reverse complement strand
CTTGTTTTAATGAGAAGAAGACAAAAAGGAAGAAAGAAGTTATCAGTATCTGATGAGAAAAAGCCTTACTAAAAAGGAAAGGATGCAAAAAAGTGATATTTCAAAAGTTTTTGAAATATCAGAAAGTATAAAAATATCCTGTATTAGATTATTGTATTGCAGGAATAAAAATACTTGGAATAGAATAGCTGTTGTATTAAGGAAAGGGTACGGTAGTTCTGTAGAGAGAAACCGGGCAAGAAGAGTAGTAAAAGAAATATATAGGAAAATGAAAAATCATTTACCTTGCGGATATGACTTTATATTTTTATTGACTGATAAAATAACCGATTACAAGACTGCTAATATGACGATGGTTTCTCTTTTTATAAAAGCAGGTCTTTTGGATGCAGCTGAGAAACTTATTTAATAATATACTTATAGGTCTGGTTATTATATATAAAAAGCTTATTTCCCCTCTGCTTCCGCGTGCCTGTATTTATGAACCTAGTTGCTCATCATATGCAATTGAGGCTTTAAAAAAATATGGACCTCTTAAAGGCAGCTTCCTTTCCATTAAAAGAATTTTACGGTGTCATCCCTTTAGTAAAGGAGGGGATGATCCTGTTCCATAATCTGAGGAGATGAATTGATGGAAAAAAATACCATTTATGCACTAATATTGTCTGTTCTTGTTATTTCACTGGGATTTTATATTCAAAAAAAACTATTTCCTTTGCCCCAGGAAGAACGTTCTGCTGTTACAGAGTCAGAAAGAATAGATCAGGAAGCAAGAGGAACAGCAAAAGAAGTTCTTTCAAAAACAGATCTCTCTGCGGTAGTTGCTGTGACAAACAGGGAAGAAGATCCTGATTACTACAGGGAAGTATCTTTGGAAACAGAAGTTTTTAATATAACTTTTTCAAATCTGGGCGGAACAATAAAATCAATAAAATTAAAAGAGCATTTTGATGGCGGAGAAATGCTTGAGATGGTTAATAAGAATAAAGAGTCTTTAACTACTTTTAATATTTATATGGGAGATATAAAGGCTGATCCTCTTAATGTATATTTTGACACCAGAATATATAGCCAGGGCGATAGCATGATAGCTGAATTTACAAAAGATATGGATATTCCATCCAGATCAGGAACTGGAGAAAGTACACCGCTTTCAATAACAAAGAAATATATTTTTAAGCCATATGATTATTTAATGGAACTGCAGATACAGTTCACAAACAGAAATAATTTAATAATTCCGCTGGATAACGGCGGTTTTGCTTATACTCTCGGTTTTGTTCCTCAGATAGGACCAAAATTTGATAAAATAGATGATAAGAAAGAATTTAGAAGATACATTACAGAAATAGGCGGAAAAAAGAAAATAAATAAAATGCCCAAAGAAAAGGGAGAAATTGAAATTTATGAAAGAATAAATTGGGCTGCTATTTCCGGAAAATATTTTACAGTAATAGGAATTCCTGATGCTACAGTATATACAACTACTTTTTCAAATAGACCAGTGGATGGCTTTGACGAAGGGGCAAGACTTTTCTTTTCACGGCCGTCAATAAGAAGTTCTAATAACGTTGATGTTTTTAAATTCTATGTTGGTCCAAAAAGCCCGGAATATCTAAAAGCATATAATGATCCGGAGAAAAACGGATTTAAAATGAAAGGTCTTAACCTAGACAAGGTACTTGATTCAAGAGCAATGCTTGGATGGCTTCAGGAAATTCTTAAAGCCATGTTAAACTTTTTTTATAACATGGTTCCAAATTATGGTATTGCAATAATTCTGCTTACAGTAGTTGTAAAAATCGTAATGTTTCCTCTTACTCATAAAAGTTATGTATCTTCAAGTAAAATGTCAGGGCTATCTCCCAAAATGGCGGAGATCAAGGAAAAATATAAAGGCAACCCACAGAAGCTGAATCAAGAAATAGCAGCTTTATATAAAAAAGCAGGAGTAAACCCTTTAGGCGGGTGTCTTCCTTTGATGCTTCAAATGCCGATTTTTATAGCGCTATATGGACTTTTAAGCAGTCATTTCGAGTTACGCGGCGCCTCTTTTATTAGTGCGTGGATATCAGACCTTTCTGTGGCTGATTCTATTTTTAATTTTGCGCCAACAACTATCCCGGTTATAGGAAGTGATATAAGACTGCTTCCTATTCTTATGATTGGTTCCCAAATTATTTCAACAAAGATAATGCAAACTCCGGAAACAGCAAATAATGCTCAGATGAAGATGATGACATATATGTTGCCACTGATCTTCCTCTTTTTCCTTTATGATGCGCCATCAGGACTTTTGCTTTACTGGACAATGACAAACATGTTGAGTATTGTTCAGCAAATTATTGTCAATAAAGTAATGAAAAAGAAAAAAACTGCATGATATGCAAGGAGATATAAATAAAATGATTATGGAATTTGAAGGAAAAACAGAAAAAGAAGCCATAGAAAAAGCCAGAACAGAATTAGGGCTGGAAAGAGATCAATTTGATGTTGAAATTATTGAGACCTCAAAAAAAGGTTTATTTTTTAAAAAAGGAACAGTAAGAATAAAAGTTCATCCTATTAGCGATAGCCAACCTGGTGAAGCAAAAAAATATGAACCTGAAACAGAATGTGAAAAAGAGACTAAAAGATATCTTGAAATTCTTTTGGAAAAAATGGGTCTTCCGGGAAAAGTTTCTATCTCTTTCAGAGAAGATAATAAATTAGGTC
Organism: Spirochaetaceae bacterium; assembly: GCA_009783755.1. GTDB lineage: Bacteria > Spirochaetota > Spirochaetia > CADAEX01 > CADAEX01 > WQTU01. The sequence goes on along the minus strand of WRCW01000132.1, from coordinate 2,852 downwards.
TGACAATAGAATCAGATTATTCCGGAATAATTATTGGAAAAAGCGGAAAAAATCTTGATGCAATACAACTTTTATTAAATGTTTTTGCTGGCAGGTTTGAAGGTTCTCCCAGAATTATTATAGATACAGAAAATTACAGGGTAAGAAAAGAAGAAAGCCTTGTAAGACTTGCAATAAAATCAGCAGAACAGGTTCGAAAAAACAGAAGATCAAAACTTCTTGAACCAATGAACCCTTTTGAAAGAAGAGTTGTCCATACTGCGCTTAATGGCATGGAAGATATTGCAACAAAAAGCGATGGAGAAGGGCTTTTCAAACAAGTTAGAATTATTTACAGGGAAAAAGCAGACCAATAAATTTGTTATAAAAAGAATCTCTCATTGAGAAGTTAATCTAATTCCAGGTTAAACATTGTACAAAGAACGAAGTCGCAAAGAGGTTATTAAAAGTTTTTTGTCGAGGCTTGGCTCTTTGAGTGAGATTAGTTTTATTCAGAGGTAGTTTTTTTTCTTGCCTGGTTTTTATAATGCAAAACAAGAAAGAGAAAAGTATATAAAGACCAGATAGCTATAAAAACCAAAAATCCGGAATCTACTTTTCTTGTTTCAAGAACAGTATATAAAAGCCCTACAAACCCACCAAGAACAGAGAAGAAATATATAACAAAAAGAATTTTTTTCTGCGATAATCCAAAATCAATTAGTTTATGGTGAATATGCTCTCTATCAGGAGATGCAATTGAAAGGTTTCTTCGTCTTCTTCTTAAAATAGCTGCGATCATATCCATTACAGGTATTACTAAAATAATAAGAGGCATAAATATTGTCTGGGAAGATCCGCCACCTGTATTGTTTATCAGAGGAATTACAGCAAGGCAAAACCCAAGTAAAAGGCTTCCTGAATCCCCCATAAATATTTTCGCAGGTGGAAAATTAAAGACCAGAAAACCTATAACTGCGCCAAAAAGAATAAAAGAGAGCCCTGCGGCTGTATAATTCTGTGTTAAGAAAAAAATTATTCCATAAAATAAAGATGCTATTAATGCAATACCGCCCGCAAGCCCATCCATTCCATCCATCAGATTAATGGCATTGCAGAGGCTTATTATCCAAAAAGCAGTTATAACATGAGAAAAAAGACCCAGAGGAATATCCTGTTCCAGGAAGGGGACATAAAAAAATTCAAGATTAAAGCCGCCAAAAGAAACAATCAAAGCAGCAACGAGTTGTATAAAAAGCTTGTGCCATGCCCTTATACTAAAAAAATCATCAGCAACACCTAAAATGATAATAATGAGAAATCCTGCAGATAAAGCAAGATAATGATATTTTGAAATAGTATTAAGTTTTATATGTGCAAATTTACAGATAACAACAAAAAGAAAGGCTGTTACTAAAAATGAGATAAATATACCCACACCGCCAATTCTTGGTATATTGCCGGAATGAATCTTTCTGTCATTTGTAACATCATACCACCTTTTTTTATGTGACAAAGATATTAAAAAAGGGGTTATTATCATATTTATAATAAATGCAGCGACGCTTGTTATTAATAGCAAAATAATATTGTTCATGTTTAATTTTTAATTTATCATTTAAATATTAAATAAGCAATAATTCCGTTTAGTAGTTGCCTGTAGGCAGACATAGTGGACATGGTTTGTTGGTTTTGATAGAAAGGTATTGTATACGAATATGCTATGCAAACCAAAAAAATAGCTTTAAATTCATGGGAGAGAGAAGCAAATGCAATATAAAATAAAAGATATTTCCCTTTATGAGTGGGGAAGAAAAGAGATTGAAATGGCTGAAAAAGAGATGCCAGGCCTTATGTCTGTAAGGGGAAAATATGCAAAAGAAAAACCTCTTAAAGGGGTAAGAATAACAGGCTCTCTTCATATGACTATTCAAACAGCAGTTTTAATTGAAACCCTGATAGAGCTTGGAGCAGATGTAAGATGGTCAAGCTGCAATATTTTTTCTACCCAGGACCATGCAGCAGCTGCAATTGTTGTAGGAAAAACCGGAACTCCTGAAAATCCCAAAGGAATCCCTGTTTTTGCATGGAAAGGGGAAACCCTTGAAGAGTACTGGCAACTCCTCAATCTTTCTCTCTCTTTTCCTGATGAAAAAGGGCCAGAGCTTATTGTGGATGATGGCGGCGATGCAACAATGATGATACATGTAGGGTGTGCAGGAGAAAAAGATAAAACAGTTTTTGACAGAAAACCTGGAAGTACTGATGAAGCAGCTCTGTTAAAAGAACTTAAAGCGACTTTTGAGAAAAATAAAACCAAGTGGCAGAAAATTGCTGCTGAGTGGAAAGGGGTCTCCGAAGAAACAACAACAGGGGTCCACAGGCTCTATAAAATGGCAGAAAAAGGGGAACTGCTTGTGCCTGCAATTAATGTCAATGATTCTGTTACAAAAAGCAAATTCGATAATCTTTATGGATGCAGGGAATCTCTTGTTGATGGGATTAAAAGGGCAACAGATGTAATGACAGCAGGAAAAGTAGCAGTAGTTTGCGGATACGGCGATGTGGGAAAAGGGTCTGCGCAATCACTAAGAGGTATGGGCTCAAGAGTTATTGTTACAGAAATAGATCCTATTTGCGCTTTGCAGGCAGCAATGGCAGGATATGAAGTAAAAACAGTAGAAGATACTCTTGGAATAGGGGATATTTATGTAACGGCAACAGGAAACAAGGATATTATTACAATTGAACACATGAAAAAAATGAAAGATCAGGCAATTGTATGTAATATAGGTCATTTTGATAATGAGATAGAGGTGCATAAACTTGAAAATTTTCCTGGAATAAAGCGAGTCAATATTAAACCTCAGGTT
>WRCW01000131.1 GCA_009783755.1 Spirochaetaceae bacterium | reverse complement strand
GAAGTCCGACGCTCTATCCAGCTGAGCTACGGGCGCTCTTAAAATTGGGTGGATGACGGGATTTGAACCCGCGACAACCAGATCCACAATCTGGGACTCTAACCACTGAGCTACATCCACCATATTTTTAGTATAGTGATGATGGATTATTTGCCCTTTTTTGTCAAGATTGATCAATTTTTTGGAGCAAAAGTCTGTGAGCGTCAGGGAAGCCTATACACAGATCTGTATACAAATCTACTGGATTACCCCGAATTAACTTACAGAGCAATGGATTCAAACTCTACAATGGAATGATTAATAAAACCTTCGGGGTACATAGACGCCTTCGGCTATTCTTTAACTGCAGTTATGAAAACATAAGTGCTTTTCCAGCTTATCTCTTTATCAGGCAATCTTTCCAATGCCTGTTCCTTTATATTTTTATATAAATCTTTTTCTATTAAAGAGAGAAGAATTGATCCATAGCTTTCTTTGGATTCGTCAAACCATTTTTCTATATCGTTTTTACTTATAATGCGGGTTTCAAACCAATCTTTTTCCCTAAATATTATTTTTTTAAACCCAGAATCAAGGAGTGTTTTTTTCAAGTTATTGATATCTAAAAATATTCCATATTTATTATTTTCATAAATGTTTTTTTCTGCATCTAAAAAGATGTCAAAATCTTTATTACTAAAAGCAGTACTATCCATAAATTGAGATATTCTTGAAGATTTTGATGGTAAGCTTTCAGCCAGAGAAATTCGTCCTTCTATGTCTAAAATAGAAAAAAGCTTCTCTGATATCTGCTTGATATTGCTTTGCTTTAAAAATAGATTTCGTGCTATTGCAATATCGTAGATTCCAATTTCCTTTTCTTCCTGCAAATAGTGTTCAGTATTATCATTAATTAATATTGGTTTTTCAGATATTTCTGTATAGATGGAATGTTTATCAATAACTTCTATATCGTGTTTATTATTGTTGATATAGAATACGCCCCCTTCCGGTACATGTCTTTGTGCTTCCCAAATTAAAAGTCCCATGTCGCGACTGGCTATTAATATTCTATCATTTCGCTTTATATTGATTTGAGAGAAAATTTTTTCTCTGACAGCAGATAAAATTATATTTTTATTGTCTGATGTCCGTTTGTACCACTCATCTTTCTTTTTATCAGGAGGAGAAAAGGTAAGTGTTTCCTGATCAGCATCATCTCTTTCCATCTGGGCTTCAATTTGTGCCTCTCTTCTGCGTGATATCTCTTTTCTAAGCTCTGCTTCAAATCCTATATCTCCGGGCTCATAAAAAAATTTGCCTTTCAATGCATCAGGAAGATATTGCTGGGCAACCCAGTGATCTTTATATGAGTGGGGGTACAGATAATTTTTTCCATGACCAAAACTCTCTTTATCCCGGGAAGAGTCCTTTATATTTACAGGAACTTCCATATGTTTTTCTTCTCTTATTATTTTAAGTGCATCAAAAACTGCAAGGGCAGAATTTGATTTTTTTGTACATGCAAGATAAAGAGAAGCTTCAGAAAGAATAAGTTGCCCTTCCGGCATTCCGATACGCTCAAAAGCCTGAGCTGCTGCATTTACAACCACAAGCGCATTTGGATCTGCAAGACCAATATCTTCAGCTGCAGAAATGATCATACGCCTGAGTATAAATTTTGGATCTTCCCCTGCATCGAGCATTCTTGCAAGCCAGTAAAGTGTGGCATCGGGATCAGAACCTCTTATTGATTTTATAAATGCGCTTATGACATCAAAATGATAATCACCTTCTTTGTCATAGAGAAGAACTCTTCGTTGGATACTCTCTTCAGCAATCTCCATACTTATAAATATTGTTTCATCTTGTGTTGGTGGGAATTGTTTTGGTGTTGTTTCAATTGCAAGTTGAAGTGCATTAAAAAGACTTCTTGCATCCCCATTTGCAATGTCAGCAATATGTTCGAGAGCCCCTTTTTCAAATTCTATTTTATATTTACCATACCCTTTTTCTTTATCTTTAAGAGCTTTTTCAGCAGCTTTTAAAAGGTTTTCTTTTGATAGAGGAAGAAGCTGAAATATTCTGCTTCTACTTACAAGAGCGGAGTTTACCTCATAAAAAGGGTTTTCTGTTGTGGCACCAATCAGGATGAATGTCCCATTTTCAACCCAGGGGAGCAGGGCATCCTGCTGAGCTTTGTTCCATCTGTGAACTTCATCTACAAAAAGAATTGTTTTTTTATCATATAGTTCAAGTCTTTTTTTTGCCTCTATAATTTCATCCCTTATTTCTTTTATTCCGGATAAAACCGCATTGATCGTTATAAATGTACTTTTCGTTGTTTTTGCAATAATTTTGGCAAGGGTTGTTTTTCCAGTCCCGGGAGGACCATAAAAAATAAGAGAAGAAAGCTGATCCGCCTGTATTGCTCGTCTTAGAAGCCTCCCTTTTCCCACAAGGTGCTCTTGTCCTATAAAATCATCAAGAGTTTCTGCACGCATTCTTGCTGCAAGAGGAAGTTCTTTTTTGTCTATAGAAGATGAAAATAGATCCATAGCTAAATTATATAATAAAAATGAAAAAATTGGTAATTCAAATTATTTTTTTGATATATAAAATCCTCTATATATTTCTGGCTATGAAAATATATATATTATAGAATCTTCGCTGGCAATAAGGTATAATGATTTTATGGATAAAGATAATGATCTTATATGGATAGAAAAAAATAAAAAAGTTGTAAAAGATTTTAGAATATTTAAAGCTTGTGAAGTTACAAGTAGTGCGCCTGATGGAAGGGTAAACACTTTTGTACAGCTTGATTCTCCACACTGGGTAAATATTGTCTGTGTTGTAAAAAATGAAAGCAGAGAAGATTCTTTTTTGATGGTAAGGCAGTTTAGGCATGGTAGCAACTCCATAACAACTGAATTTCCTGCAGGCCTTGTGGATAAAGGGGAAGATCCGGAAAATGCAGCAAAAAGGGAACTGCTTGAGGAAACTGGATATAGCGCTGAAAAATTTATCCTTATAGGAGAAGCAAATCCTGATCCTGCTTTTATGAATAATACTTCTTATACGTACTTTGCTGTAAACCCTGTGAAATCAAAAGCTCAATCCCTTGATGAAGATGAACTTATTGATGTTAAAACAGTTTCCATAAAAGAGTTTGAAAGCAAAATGGGGACTGGTGAATTTATAAATGCAATAACAATTCTTGCATATACCTGGTATAAAAGATATGTCTTCATTCCATAAAGACATACAATATGGCAAAGATTAAGGCGCCGACCGGATTCGAACCGGTGCATAAAGGTTTTGCAGACCTCTCCCTTACCGCTTGGGTACGGCGCCATGAATGAAATGAATATAACAATAATTGTTTCCAATGTCTAGTAGTAAGGTTGATATGTCTATTGATAAACCACTGGCAATGCTTATATTGCCGCCTATATATGATTTTGCTTTTTTTGATCTTTTTTTTAAGCCCTATGGACTTTTGAGGATTGGAAAATGGTTGCAGGATGGAGGGTGGGATTGTAATTTTATCAATTCTCTTGATTATAAGGATGAAGTTTCACTTGCCCAAATAAAAGCTCCTGTAAGACATAGCAACGGGACAGGTAAAATTTTCAGGCAAATTGTCCCATCTCCTTTTCTTAAATTGCAGCATAGCGTTGTGAATGGCACGATAATGCATGGAAATATTCCATCACTGGAAAGAAGTTTTGCAAGGTATGGAATTTGCGAAGAATCTCTTCGTTTAAAAATAGCAGCAAGAAAACCGGATATTATTCTTATATCTACATTTATGACATATTGGTATATGGGAGTATCTGAAGTTGTAAAAATATGCAGGGAGATTTGGCCTGATGTTCCTGTTGTTGCAGGTGGTATTTATGCAAAACTTCTGCCGCAGCACTGCAAAGATGTTGTCATGCCTGATTATGTTGTAGAAGGGGAAGCATGGGATTTCTTAAATAACTTTTTTAAACAAAATTCATTGCCTGTTTGCAGTCTTAAAGAGGGAAATATTCTTATGGATGACCCTGTATGGGAAGATGCTGGCGTTGTGCGACTTAATAATGGCTGTCCAATGAAATGCAGTTACTGTGCCTCATCAAAGCTTTCATCTTTTTCTATGGGCAGTTATAGAACAGTTTTTGATCAGCTTGTTCATTTAAACAAAAAGTATGGAACAACCAATTTTGCATTTTACGATGATGCGCTGCTATTTAAAAAAGAAGAATCTTTCCGGCCTCTGCTTGATCAGATAATCTCCAGCAATATTAAATTTAATTTTTATGTGCCAAATGCACTTCATATTGATTACCTTGATAGTGAAACGATTTTAATGATGAAAAAAGCAGGTTTTAAAGAGATAAGGCTTGGCTTTGAAAGTTCTGATCCGGGATTTCATCAAAGGAATGGGAAAAAATATGATTCAGATACTTTTCCATCTGTTATTGAAACTCTTAAATCAAATGGATTTAATGGGGATAACGTAATTATCTATATGCTTGCAGGGCTTCCTGGTCAATATGCAGAAGAAGTAAAAGAAAGTGTAAGATATCTTAAGAACTTTGATGTTAGAATAAGTGTATCAGAATATTCTCCTGTCCCTGGTTCGTCCCTCTGGGAGGAAAGTGTAAGAAAAAGCTTTTATCCTCTTAGCGAAGATCCTCTTTACCATAATAATTCTATTTTTCCAATGTCATGGGAGAAATATTCTTACAAGGATATGCAGGATATTAAAGCATTTGCCAGAAGTAAATAAACAAGATTTACTTTGACAAATAAAGGTTTTTTTATGATAATATGCTAAGTGAGGTGAAAAATGCCAATTTTTAATAACTTGAGGCCATGCCTCGCGCGATCAATTATTGGGCGGCTATACAGACCGTCCCTTATTTTTGTTTTTTTTGTTTTTTTACTCTTTCCTTCCTATGCACAAGATGCTAAGCAGTCAAAAAACCGTCCAGATATATTTGTAGCGCCACTTTTGGAAATTATTGGCTACAGTGAAAAAGGCCTTGCATTTGGAGGCGGTCTTACTATTGGAGTTGAGGATAGCGGGTATGCATTAGGCTTACGCTTACTATCTGTAGCAGGGAGCGATTCCGTAAACACTGTGGAGCTAAATGCTTTAATACGTTTTTATCTTTTTAACAGGGAGCAACACAATGGTTTCTTTCTGCAAATAAATGGAGGGTCTGCTCTTTCTTACCGTGATGATGATACTGTTGGTTCTGTTTCGGTTGGTCTTTCTATGGGGAAGCGTATACCATTTACTAATTTGATTTTCATTGAACCAATTGTGCGTGTAGGTTATCCCTATATGGCAGGAGTTGGAGTTGTCGGAGGAATTAGGTTCTAGACGAAGTCGTATCCCAAGGGTTTATGTATAAATTTATTTTTGTTCTAAAGAGTCATTTGGGATAGGCGAAGCTGTCTATGTACCCTGAAGGTTTTGTTTCTATTTTTCAATGCTGCGATATACCAAGTGTTTTTGTGTTAAGAAGCTTATTAAATAAGGAGTCCGCACAATGAGTAATAATTTTGAAAAAGGAAGCGATGAAGTTTTTT
>WRCW01000130.1 GCA_009783755.1 Spirochaetaceae bacterium | reverse complement strand
TCATCATCCAAGCTCCTTTGCAATTGCATCCAGTTCTTTTTCTGCCTGCACAACTTGTTCCGGGTTAACTTTCCAGTAATGTGAACCAACTGTATCTTCAAGGAAAGAGATACCTTTTGCTTTTAGTGTGTTACATATTATCAATGAAGGCTTACCAGGTTCAAACGGAGTATCAGTGAGAGTATCAATTATCTGTTTAAAATTGTGGCCATCTATTGATCTTGTACTCCATCCAAAAGATTCAAATCTTTTTGCAAGAGGTTCAAAATTCATTAACTCATTTGTAAGACCGCCAAGCTGGTATTTATTCCTGTCGATCATAACAACAAGATTGTCGACCTTGTGATGGCTTGCAGCAGCTGCTGCTTCCCAGTTAGTCCCTTCTCCAAGCTCTCCATCTCCCATGATCACATAAACTCTGGCAGGATTTTTATCCAACTTAAGACCAATTCCCATTCCTACTGCAATCGGCAGGCCATGTCCAAGAGATCCTGTATTGCTTTCAATACCAGGAAGCTTGTGCATGTCAGGATGTCCGGGAAGCTTTGAGTTAAGCTTAAAATATGTGTTAAATAAATCTTTGCTAAAAAATCCTTTCTCTGCAAGAACTGCATAAACAATAAGACATTTATGACCTGCAGACATAATAAATCTGTCTCTGTCTTCTCTTCTGGGATTTTTTGGATCTATATTTTTTAATACTTTATAAAAAAGAGATGTCATGAGTTCTGTTGCTGATAAAGCTCCGCCTATATGACCAGCATCACCTGCTTTAATAATAGCAAGAACATCTTTTCTAAGCTGAACAGCGTGTCTTTTAAGTTCAAGCTCTTCAGCATCTGTTATTTTCTGCATTAAAAACTCTCCTGTTTATTTTTTAATATGCTCGTTATCGTAATCTTTAAATCTCTGTACTTTGCTTTCAGACTTTGTACCTGTCTGCCATTTTACAGACATCCATGTTTTAACCAGATATTTAATATGTTCTATACCAAGAGTAAAAGCGCCCAAGCACATAATATTTGCATTATTACTTAAAATTGATCTTTCTGTGGAATAGACATCTGTACAAAGCGCTGCATAAGCTCCGTTAACTTTATTTGCCGCAATACTCATACCAATACCTGTACCGCACATAAGAATTCCTCTATCATGCTTTCCTGCTGCTACTGCTTCTGCAACTGCAAAAGCTACATTTGCATAAATAGGATCTGTGCTTCCATAATCTTCGCACTCATACCCTAAATCAGAAAGAGCTTTTTTTACAGCTTCTTTTTCTGCTGCTGCATTTGGATCACATCCTATAGCAATTTTTTTCATTATTTCCTCCTGCTTTGCTTATAGATTATTAAATCTACAAATATTTATTAAATCCCTGCCAGATACAAATGTCCGGCTTTTTCCCAACATGTCTACATATGTATATGCCTAATATACCATCACTTTACCCAGGAATCAAGCAATAAAGATAGCTCTTGATCCCTCTTCAAAATGGAACTCCTCTGTTATTGATAAATTATAATATTTCTTTATCATTTTTATTAAAATCCATTATAAAAATGATTTGACATCCTTATCATGCTATTTTATAATAATCATAATATTATATTATATATAAGAATCAATCTAAAAAATTAATGGGGATTTTTATTATGGAAAACCAAAAATTAGCTAGCGTTGAATTTAGTGATAAAACTGTTAAAGAATTAATGCCTGAATGGAAAGATTGTAATATCGATGTTTCTGTTTTGAGCGGAGGAATCACAAATAAACTTTACAGGGCAAAATGCGAAAAAGGGGATGTTGCCATAAGGGTATATGGCGATAAAACAGAAATGTTTGTTGACCGCGATGCAGAAGCAAGCGTGCTCAGGCAAATGGCTGATGAGAAAATTACCACAAAGCTTATTAAATACCTCCCTGAAAAACATGTTACAATAATAGAATTTATACCTGATTCATATACATTAAAAAATCCTGATTTTCTTAAAGATGATCTTAGGGAAACAATAATGGAGCCTGTACGAAGGATTCATTCAAGCGGCGCAAAAATTTATAAAATATTTAATCCCTACAAGCAGTGTGTAAAAATGTTTGAAATATTAAATAGCCTTAATGTCACTTTCCCTGAATTTAAAATAAGTGAAATCATTCCAAAACTGCACTTGCTTATGGAAAAAATAAATATTCCAGAAAATAAATATGTTATAACGCACAACGATCTCCTTGCTGAAAATTTCATACTTGTAAACGACAAACACAGAGATAAATTTGAAAAACCTCTTTATATTATTGACTGGGAATATGGTGGAATGGGACCAAAATATTATGATATTGCAGATATGTTCCAGGAAATTCTTGTGCCAAGAGATGTAGAATTAAAGATAGTCGAAAGTTATTGCGAAGGTAAGAATTTTGAAGAAACACTTTTCTATTGTGATATGTATAAACCTTTTCCAGATATTTATTGGTTTATCTGGAGCCTTATACAGCTTACAGTTTCAAAAATAAAATTCGACTACTATACTTATGGCAAAGTAAAATATGATAATGCAGTGAATAATCTTGAATTTTTGAGAAAAGAATATAAGATACCAAATCTTTAAAGACAAGAGAAAACAGATTTTTCTACTTTAACAGTTCCATTAATTCCTGCGGAGTATTTGCAATATAGTCTGCTCCTGCTTCTTTGAGCCTTGAGAGCGAATTTGTTTTATCTGGCGAAGAGTATGTAACCCCTATTGCGCAAAATCGGTATTTTGATCTTTTTGCAGCAATCATATCATCAGGCATATCTCCAATATAATATAATTTTTCGCATAGCTCTCCCCTGCTCTCATAATATGAAGCAATAGCATCCAGCATAAAAGGGTGCGGTTTGCCTAAAGATATTTTTTCCCCTTTGGTTTTTTCAATCTCGTTTTCTGCTGCAATGCAATCATCAAGGGTCAATATTTTTTCAAATAAATTTATATTTTTTTCTTTGATAGGATAAAGCGCTTCTGCAGCAGGCCTTCCTGTTGCAATCGCAAGTTTATGAGAGGCAGACAATGTAGAAAGCATATCTCTTTCCATAAGAAGCTTCTCTTTTAATATAAGAGCTTCCTCAAAATAGTGCTGTGCCTGGAATCCATATGTTTCAGAAAAAAGTTGTTTTCCAAGATAAATTTCCTGAAAAATCTGTTTTATGATATTACCGGAACCAACATCTCCTTTATAGAAAAAATCGATTTCTTTGAATTTTAATGTACCAGCTTCTTTAAAAAGCTTTTCAATTGGCTTTTCCTCTGATTTAAGAAAACAGGCAAGTTCCTTAACATCCCACTCTTCCCTATTCATGCTTTGTTTGTTTCCGCTTACTTTTGAAAACATTAGCGTTATTACTTTATGAGTAAGATCCCAGTCATTATTAAGAGAACCAGTTCCTTTTAGAAAAGCAAGATCTGCTAAACTAAAAAGAGGTTGAGGCAAAAGTTCTGAATTGATGCATGGCAATAAAAATATCAATGATGTTTTTCTTACACACTCCCTGTATGAAGAAGATACATCTATAAGAACGCCATCCATATCAAAAACTATAAGCTTTTTCATTATTTTAGCCTCTTGTCCATAATATCCACCATTTGTGACAGAGATTCAATAAAGGTATAATTTTTATCACTATATTTTTTTCTTCTTGTTTTTTCAGAATCGATCATAAAAGGAAGAAATGACCAATCAAGAAGAGGAATATCTGTATATCCATCACCAACAACAATTGTTTTTTCAGGTTTTAAATTAAGTTTCTCTGCTATTTTTATTTTATCGCTCCCTTTCTTTACATTAAAAAACATTCCATCAACTTTATTATTTTTATAAACAATTGGGTTGGAAATTATTTCTGAAAAAAAAGTATCTGCTTTTTTTATTTTTAAAGGATTTATGCAAAGGTCTGCAGTTCCACAGCTTATTATATACATTTTAAATCCTTTTTTTGCGAAAATAGAAAACGTATCCACATAGCTGTCTGGAATGGAAGCAGAAAGCGCAGTACTTACCTCTTTAATAACAGGAGCATCTATCCCTTTTAAAATCCAAATAAAATACTTTTTAAATGAATGCCCAAGAATCTGTTTCTTGTCTGCAAAAATCGCAGCCCTTGCAACAATTCTTTTGATCAGAGATATCTCTTTCTTTTTTTTATTTATAAGATAATCCAGGAGAAACTGCTCACTGTCATAAGGGGTAAAAGGGAGGATCGTTCCGTCATAATCCCAGATAATGCTCCAGCTTTCCAAAATTAGTTAAACCCTTTCCATTATTATTTTAAAAATATCATCGTTATCAAGCTTAACAGGAGAGTTTTTGCCATCAGATATTTTTGCAGTCTTTCTTACAAGAGCTTCATCAAATCCATAATTCTTTAACAAAGGTATATTAAAATCTAAAGTCCATTTTGTAAGCAGATCAACAAGAGCATTACATGAATCTTTTATATTGCCATACTCTTTTCCTGTAAGAAGCATAGAAGCTTGTGCATATTTTTTAAGCCCTTCGCTCTTTGGGTCTGCCTTAAAAAGTTTATCTATTATATAGCGTGTTGCATTTGCAATAAGAGTTCCACAGATAACTCCATGAGGCACATTGATATAACCTCCAGCAGGAGATGCTACTCCATGAACAACTCCAAGTCCTGCATTTGCAAGAGTTATACCTGAAACATACGCTGCCCATGCCATTCCGCTTCTTGCTTGTTTATTATTTCCATCTGAAAAAGCCAAAGGGAGCGCTTTACCTGCAATTTCAAGAGCAGGGGCTGCAAGGGAATCTGTAAATATGGTTGCTTTTGTTGAAACATAAGATTCTATAAGCTGTGTTACAGCATCCATTCCTGACCACGCTGTAACAGTTGGAGGGCATAAAACCAAAAGCGCAGGATCTATTATCGTATAATCTGAAACCATTATATCATGCCTTAGGGATTTTTTAAAACCATTATCTCCTACTTCGCTTATAACAGAATTTTTTGTTGCTTCCGAACCTGTCCCTGAAGTTGTGGGTACAGCTATAAACGGAAGCTTTGTCCCTTTAAGCGCTTTGGTTCCAACACCTTCAAGATACTCTTTTATACCTTCATCCTGCATTGCCATTATAGATGCGGCTTTTCCTGCATCTACAACACTCCCTCCTCCTATTGCAACAACAAAAGATACATTGTTGCTCCTCATTTCTTTTACTGCATTATCAATATTATCAGGAGATGGTTCACCGGGTATTTCAATAGTAATTATTTTTATATTTTTTTCTTTAAATATATTACTGATTTTTTCAAAATAAATGCTGTTTTTAAAAAAAGATTTGCCTGTAAACAGAGCGCCACTTTTCTCTTTATAAGGAGTGATGATTTTTTCCAAAGAAGATAAACTACCTTCGCCAAAAAAGAGCGCTGGTATTACAGAAGCCTGAAAAGAATTTTTAAATATATCTATATCCATATTAAAATTATTATCTATAACTATAACCTTAGTCAAGGATATAGAGATATTTAAGTTGTTCGTACAGAGTTAAAAATTAATGTTAACTATTACCTCAATAGGAGGAATGCCTTCTGATGGTTTCCCCAAAACTGTACTCGATACCACCACTGCAGCAGCGC